>NZ_JBEZLA010000043.1:0-1144 GCF_040651925.1 Streptomyces sp. NPDC048349
GCCCGGTTACATTCCGAACCCGGAAGCTAAGCCTTTCAGCGCCGATGGTACTGCAGGGGGGACCCTGTGGGAGAGTAGGACGCCGCCGAACAATCTTTCAAAGGACCCTTGGTCCAGCGTTCAACGCTGGACCAAGGGTCCTTTTTGTTTTTGTATCTCTTTACGCCGAAGCGCGGCCATGGGTTGGTTGCGCGAGAATGACTAGCGGTACCCCGAAGACAGGAGTCACACCCATGTCCAACTCTCCCGACGATCGTCCGGAGCGCGAGCCTCGGCGCAACGACGGCGGTGACAGGGGCGGCTACCGCGGGGGCCGTGACGACCGTGGCGGCGACCGTCCCCCGTTCCGTCGCGACGACCGTGGCGGCCGCCCGGCCGGCGGTGGCGGCGGCGGCGGCTTCCGGCGCGATGACCGCGGTGGTCGTCCCGCCGGTGGCGGCGGCGGTTTCCGCCGTGACGACCGGGGCGGCGACCGTCCCAGCTACCCCCGTCGCGATGACGACCGCGGTGGGTTCCGCGGCGGCCGCGACGACCGTGGGGGCGACCGTCCGTCCTTCCCGCGTCGCGATGACCGCGGTGGCGACCGTCCCCCGTTCCGTCGCGATGACCGTGGTGACCGTCCTTCCGGTGGTGGCGGCGGTTTCCGCCGTGACGACCGTGGGGGCGACCGTCCGTCCTTCCCGCGTCGCGATGACCGGGGTGGCGACCGTCCCCCGTTCCGCCGTGACGACCGTGGTGACCGTCCTTCCGGTGGTGGCGGCGGTTTCCGCCGTGACGACCGCGGTGGCGACCGCCCCTCGTACCCGCGTCGCGAGGACGACCGCGGTGGCTTCCGCGGCGGCCGTGACGACCGCGGTGGCGACCGCCCGAGCTACCCGCGCCGTGATGACGACCGTGGCGGGTTCCGTGGCGGCCGTGACGACCGTGGGGGCGACCGCCCGTCGTACCCGCGCCGTGACGACCGCGGTGGCGACCGTCCGGCGTTCCGTCGCGATGACCGTGGTGACCGTCCTTCCGGTGGTGGCGGCGGTTTCCGCCGTGACGACCGTGGGGGCGACCGCCCGTCATACCCGCGTCGCGATGACGACCGCGGTGGGCGTCCCTCCTACCCGCGTCGTGATGACGACCGTGGCGGCTTCCGTGT
>NZ_JBEZLA010000043.1:1242-13968 GCF_040651925.1 Streptomyces sp. NPDC048349
GGTGGTCGTGACGACCGCGGTGGCGACCGCCCGTCGTACCCGCGCCGGGACGACCGGGGAGGGGACCGTCCCTCGTTCCGCCGTGACGACCGGGGTGACCGTCCCTCCTACCCGCGCCGTGATGACGACCGTGGCGGCTTCCGTGGTGGTCGTGACGACCGCGGTGGCGACCGCCCGTCGTACCCGCGCCGGGACGACCGGGGAGGGGACCGTCCCTCGTTCCGCCGTGACGACCGGGGCGACCGTCCCAGTTACCCGCGCCGTGACGACGACCGCGGTGGGCGTCCCTCCTACCCGCGTCGTGATGACGACCGTGGCGGCTTCCGTGGCGGCCGTGACGACCGCGGCGGCGACCGTCCGTCGTACCCCCGCCGGGACGACCGCGGTGGCGACCGTCCGTCGTACCCGCGCCGTGACGACCGGGGTGGCGACCGCGGTGGGTTCCGTGGTGGCCGCGACGATCGCGGTGGTGACCGTGGCGGCTACCGTGGCCGCGATGACCGCGGCGGCGACCGCGACTACCGCGGTGACCGCGACCGCGACCCGGTCAAGCGGCTCCCGATCGACGAGGACGTCACCGGCCTCGAGATCGACGCCGACGTGCGTCAGGAGCTCCTGAGCCTGCCCAAGGGCCTGGCCGAGGAAGTCTCCAAGAACCTGGTCATGGTCGCGCGGCTGATCGACGAGGACCCCGAGCAGGCGTACGCGTACTCGCGCATCGCCCTTCGACTGGCCTCCCGTGTCGCCGCCGTCCGCGAGGCCGCCGGCTTCGCCGCCTACGCCACGCAGAAGTACAGCGAGGCGCTCGCGGAGTTCCGCGCCGCCAAGCGCATGACCGGCTCCGTCGAGCTGTGGCCCGTCATGGCCGACTGCGAGCGCGGCCTCGGCCGTCCGGAGCGGGCGCTGGCCATGGCCGGCGAGCCCGAGGTGCAGAAGCTGGACAAGGCCGGTCAGGTCGAGATGCGGCTGGTGGCCGCCGGTGCCCGGCGCGACCAGGGGCAGCTCGATGCCGCCATCGTGACCCTGCAGAGCCCGGAGCTGGCCTCCAACTCCGTCCAGCCCTGGACCGCGCGCCTGCGCTACGCCTACGCCGACGCGCTGCTGGCGGCCGGTCGTGAGGACGAGGCGCGCGAGTGGTTCGCCAAGACCCTCGAGGCGGACAAGGAGGGGGCCACCGACGCCTCCGACCGTCTCGCCGAGATCGACGGTGTCGAGTTCGTCGACGCCTCCGTGGACCTCGCCGACGACCTGGTCGAGGACCGGGACATCGACGAGGACATCGACGAGGACGAGGACGAGGACGACCAGGACCCGGCCGAGGTGGCCCGGGCCGAGCGTGCCTCCGACGTCGCCGAGTACTACGACGAGGACGACGAGGAGTACGAGCCGCTGGAGGAGTCCGAGGCCGACTTCGACGTCACCGACGAGGTCGTCCCGGTCGAGGACGACGAGCAGGACGACGAGCAGGACGCGGGCCGCGACAAGGCCTGAGGCGTGACATGACGAAGGGCGGTACCCCGGTCGGGGTACCGCCCTTCGTCATGTCCGGGGTACCGCGGAGGTCAGTCCAGACCGCGCAGCACCAGGCCCGTGGCCGGCTTCGGGCCGAAGGAGGTGGACTTGCGGGGCATGGTGACGCCCTGGCGGGCCAGGTCGCGCACGACTTCCTCCCGTACGGGGTGCAGCAGGACCGCCGTGCCGCCGTGGCGCTCCGCCATTTCCACGGTCGCCGCCGCGTCGTGGATGTACGTGATCTGGTCGGGGGTGTCCGGGACGTTCCACAGGGCGTCCAGGAGGGTGGCGTGCAGGACCGTGGCGTCCAGCCGGCGCCAGGCCTCGGGGCGGTCGCGGCGGACCGTGCGGTCGAGGAGGGCCGGGTCGGGGTCGGTGACCAGGTGGAAGCTGCCGTCGCCGGTGAGCAGGAAGGCGTTGCCGCGTTCCGCTGCGTCCGCGAGGACCTCCAGGGCCAGCGGGAGCGGCCCCTCCACCGGACGGACCCGGAAGTGGTCGCCCAGGGCGGCGAGGGCGTCGCGGACCGGGAGGCGGCGCAGCATCCGGTGGATGGCGCGGACCTGCAGCGGGTAGCGGACCGTGTCCACGAGGAGGACCAGGCCGAAGTCCCAGGGGGTCGGGGACCCGTGTTCCTCCTGGAGGCGCAGATAGGTCGCCCAGCGGTGGTGGCCGTCGGCGATGAGGGCCTGGCGGTGGCTGAGGTCGGCGGTGACGGTGGCCAGCTCGGCCGGGTCCGTTATGGCCCACAGGCGGTGCTGGAAGCCGTCCTCGGTGGTCGTGGACAGGAGGGGCGCGCGCCGTGCGGTCCGTTCGACGACCGCCGCCGCGCCCGCGCCGGGGTCGTCGCCCTGGTAGGTGAGGAGGAGGGGTTCGAGATTGGCCGAGGTGGCCCGCATCAGACCGGCCCGGTCGGTGACCACGTCCGGCATGACGTCCTCGTGCGGCAGGACGATCCCGGCGTCGGCGGCGGACAGGGCGAGGGCGCCGATGACGCCGCGCTGGAGCAGGCCCGCCCGGCGCTGCTCGTAGACGTAGAGCGCGGGCTCGGGGTCGGCGCTGAGGATGCCCTCGGCCAGCCAGTCGTGCAGGGTGCGGGCGGCCTGTTCGTTGCGCGCGGCGGGGGTTCCGGCCTGCGGGAGGATCAGGCGGACGATGTTGTGCGGGTCGGCGGATTCGAGGTGGTCGACTCCGTCGGGGCGCACGACCACGTCGTACGGCGGTGAAGTGACGGCGGCGAGGCTGCCGACACGCTCCGGGACGTAGCGCAGGCCGTGGAACGGGATCAGGCGCAGCCCTCGGTCCGCGGTGCCAGATGTGGTCATTGGTGCATGGTAAGACCCGTCTCGGGATGCGGGATGATCGGGGGAGTGCGGATCCGGACAGGATCGGGCGTGCGAAATCGTATGAGGAGCGGACAGATGACCCGGCAGAGCAGGACCAGTCCCGCGTCGAGCGCGCAGAGCCTCCACCGGGCGTATGACACGGCTCTGCTGGACCTCGACGGAGTGGTCTACGCGGGCGGGCAGGCCATCGCGCACGCCGTGGAGTCGCTCGCCGCGGCCCGGGCCGACGGGATGCACCTCGCGTACGTCACGAACAACGCGCTGCGGACCCCGGACGCGGTCGCACGGCACCTGGGGGAGCTGGGCATCCCGACCGAGCCGGCCGAGGTGATCACCTCGGCGCAGGCGGTCGCCCGGCTGATCGCGGAGCAGGTGGCGCCGGGGTCGAAGGTGCTGGTGATCGGCGGGGAGGGGTTGCGGGTCGCGCTGCGCGAGCGCGGGCTGGTGCCGGTGGAGTCGGCCGAGGAGGAGGGGCTCGCGGCGGTCGTGCAGGGGTACGGGGGGCCGGAGCTGGCCTGGGGGCGGTTCGCGGAGGCCTCGTACGCGATCAACCGGGGGGTGCCGTGGTACGCCTCCAACACCGACCTGACGATCCCGGGGGCGCGGGGGATCGCGCCGGGCAACGGCGCGGCGGTGGAGGTCGTGCGGATCGCGACGGGCGCCGAGCCGCAGGTGGCGGGCAAGCCGCTGCCCCCGATGCATCGGGAGACCGTGCTGCGGACGGGGGCGAAGCGGCCGCTGGTGGTCGGTGACCGGCTGGACACCGACATCGAGGGCGCCTTCAACGGTGACGTGGATTCGCTGCTGGTGCTGACCGGGGTGACGGACGCGAAGCAGCTGGTGCGGGCCGAGCCCAGGCACCGGCCGACGTACGTGGACCGGGACCTGCGGGGGCTGTTGACCGGCCAGCCCGAGGTGGCGGCGGTGGACGGCGGGTTCCGCTGCGGGGGCTGGACGGCGGTCGCGCTGGACGGCGTACTCGAACTGCGCGGGGAGGGCGGGGATCCGGTCGGCGGGCTGCGGGCGCTGTGCGCGGCGGCGTGGACGGCGGCCGGGGACGGGGCCTGCGCGCTGGACGCCGAGAAGGCCCTGGCCCGGCTGGGGCTGTAGACCGCTCGGGTGATCAGCCTGGACGCAGGGTAGGCTAACCTAACTTGCGTGTTGGTCGAGAGTCCCGGGAGTCCCCCCGAACAGAGCGCGGCGCCGGCCGCCGCTGCCCGTTCCCGCCACGGCGCACGTGCCGCCGGCCTGTTGGGCGCCCTCGCGGTGCTGGCGGTGCTCGCGGTGGTGAGCATCGCCGTCGGCGCGAAGCAGATGCCCCTCGCCGAGGTCTGGCACGGCCTGTTCGCCTACTCGGGGACCGCCTCCGACGTGGTGGTGCGGGACCTGCGGGTGCCGCGCACCCTGCTCGGGCTGATGGTCGGGCTCGGGCTCGGCCTGTCCGGGGCGGTCATGCAGGCCCTGACGCGCAATCCGCTGGCGGAGCCCGGCATCCTCGGCGTCAACGCCGGCGCCGCGGCCGCCGTGGTGTCCGCGATCAGTTTCCTGGGCGCGAGCTCCCTGAGCGAGTTCGTGTGGTGGGCCTTCCTCGGCGCCGCCGCCGTCTCCGTCATCGTCTACGTCCTGGGCGGCAGCCGCAGCGCGACGCCGGTACGCCTCGCGCTGGCGGGTACGGCGGCCAGCGCGGCCCTCGTCGGCTACATCAACGCCGTACAGCTGATGGACAGCAAGGCGCTGGACAAGCTGCGCTTTTGGACGGTGGGTTCGCTCGCCTCCGCGAACATGGACACCGTGCGCCAGGTCGCCCCCTTCCTGCTCGTCGGCGCGGTGCTCGCGCTGTCGCTGGGGCGGCCCCTCAACGCCGTGGCCATGGGCGACGACACCGCCCGGGCGCTCGGCGCGAACCTGACGCGGACCCGGATCGGCGCGATGCTCGCCATCACCCTGCTCTGCGGCGCGGCCACCGCCGCCTGCGGGCCCATCGTCTTCATCGGGCTGATGGTCCCGCACCTGGTGCGGGCGTTCACCGGACCCGACATGCGCTGGGTGCTCGCCTACTCGGCCGTCCTGTCCCCCGTGCTGCTGCTCGGCGCCGACGTCGTCGGCAGGGTCGTGACCCGGCCCGCCGAGCTCCAGGTCGGCATCGTCACCGCCCTCATCGGCGGCCCCGTCTTCATCCACCTGGTCCGGCGCAAGAGGATGGCCCAGCTGTGACCGCGACCGCCAAAGCCCGCCGGCTGACCCTCCCCGGCGGGATCTCGCTCCGGGTCGAGCGGCGCGCCCTGGCCACCGGGGTGCTGCTCGCCGTCGCCGCGCTCGCGCTGGCCGTCCTGCTCATCGGCACCGGCGACTTCCGGATCGCTCCCGGGGACGTCGTACGGACCCTGCTGGGCCACGGCACCCCCGCCAACGACTTCATCGTCAACGACCTGCGGCTGCCGCGGGTCCTGGTCGCCCTGCTGGTCGGAGCGGCCCTCGGGATGGCCGGGGCCGTCTTCCAGTCCGTCTCCCGCAACCCGCTCGGCTCCCCCGACCTGCTCGGCTTCGGCTACGGCTCGGCGGTGGGCGCGCTCGTCGTGATCGTCCTGTTCAAGGGCGGCGCCACCGAGGTGGCCGTCGGCGCGCTGCTCGGCGGTCTGCTGGCCGGCCTGGCCGTGTACCTGCTGGCCTACAAGAAGGGGATCCAGGGGTACCGGCTGGTGCTGGTCGGCATCGGCGCGTCCGCCATGCTGATCGCCGCGATCCAGTACCTGATCACGAAGGCCCAGATGGTCGAGGCCACCCGGGCGATGGTGTGGCTGACCGGCTCGCTGGCGGGCCGGGACTGGGCGCAGGTGTGGCCGCTGCTCGGGGTGTGCGCGGTGCTCTTCCCGCTGGTGCTCGGCCAGGGCCGGGCCTTGCGGATGATGGAGATGGGCGACGACGCCGCGTACGCCCTCGGGGTACGGGTGGAACGCACGCGGCTGCTGCTGATGCTGGCGGCGATCGTGCTCACCACCGCGGCGAGTGCCGCGGCCGGGCCGATCTCCTTCGTCGCGCTGGCCGCACCACAGCTGGCCCGGCGGCTGACCCGCTCGCCCGGCGGGAACCTGCTGACGGCCGCGCTCATGGGCTCGGTGCTGCTGCTGGTGTCCGATTGGGCCTCGCAGCGGGCCTTCGGCTCCGACCAGCTGCCGGTGGGCGTGGTGACCGGGCTCGTCGGTGGTGTCTATCTGCTCTGGCTGCTCGTCACCGAGCGCAAGGCAGGACGTATATGAACCTCAGGAGTGGCGAAGTGCAGCGGCTGACCGCGGAGAACGTGACCCTCGGCTACGACCAGCGGGTCATCGCCGAAAACCTGTCGGTGGAGATCCCCGACCACTCCTTCACCGTGATCGTCGGCCCCAACGCCTGCGGGAAGTCCACGCTGCTGCGGGCCCTGTCGCGGATGCTGAAGCCGTCCGCCGGGCGGGTGCTGCTGGACGGGCAGGCCATCGGGTCGATGCCGGCGAAGAAGGTCGCCAAGACGCTGGGGCTGCTCCCGCAGTCCTCCCTCGCGCCCGACGGCATCACGGTCGCCGACCTGGTCTCGCGCGGGCGGTACCCGCACCAGGGGCTGCTGCGGCAGTGGTCGCCGCAGGACGAGCGGATCGTCGAGGAGTCCATGGCCTCGACCGGGGTCGCGGAACTCGCGGACCGGGCGGTGGACGAGCTGTCGGGCGGTCAGCGGCAGCGGGTGTGGATCGCGATGGCGCTGGCGCAGCAGACCCCGCTGCTGCTGCTCGACGAGCCGACGACTTACCTGGACATCCAGCACCAGATCGACGTGCTCGACCTGTGTGCGGAGCTGCACGAGACGCAGGGGCGGACGCTGGTGGCGGTGCTGCACGATCTGAACCACGCGGCCCGGTACGCGACGCACCTGATCGCGATGCGGGGCGGGCGGGTCGTGGCCGAGGGGGCGCCGCGGGAGGTCGTCACGGCGGAGCTGGTGGAGGCGGTGTTCGGCCTGAAGTGCCAGGTCATCCCCGATCCGGAGACCGGGACGCCGTTGGTGGTTCCGGCGGCGCGGAGGGCTCGGGCGGGGCTCCGGGCGGGGTAGCGGGGTGCGGTGGTCCGGCCCGGGCCCTGCGCCTCCATCGCCGGCGGGCCGGGTGGGGCGGTGCGGCTCAAAGACGTGGGGCTCCGCCCCCGGACTCCCGCGCCTCAAACGCCGGCGGGGCTGGGCCTGGGGCTAGAGGAGGCTTTTGAGGCGGAGGAGGTCGCGGAAGCCGGCTTCCAGGCGGATGCGGCCGGAGGCCCAGGCCTTGGCGAACTTGAGGTCGCCCGCCACCAGGGCGACCAGGTCGTCGCCGGTCATCGCGAGCCGGATGTCGGCCTTCGTCGCGGGCGGGCCCGCAGCGACCGAGTCCACACGGATCCGGCCGTCCTCGAGGCGGCCCGTGAAGGTCTGGTCCAGGTCCGTGACGTGGCAGCTCAGCGAGCGGTCGAGCGCGGCCGCGCCGCGCACGCCGCCGTCCGCGCCGGCGAGGTTGTCGGAGAGTCGGTCGAGTGCGGCTCGGCACTCCTGAATCGTAGCCATCGTGATCACGACCGTACCGCAGAGCCGTTGCGTGGTCGCGGGGCGCTTCGGGGTAGCGTCGGGGCATGACCGACGAAGCTGCCGAGCCCACGGCCGAGCCCACGGCCGAGCCCGCCGCCGGGCCCGTGGCCTTGGGCGTCGTACGCACGCCCACCGGGCACGGCGCGGTGGACGCGCACCTGGCGCGGCTGGCGGACGCCGACCACCTCGCGGCGGACGGACACCTCGCGGTGTACGAGGATGTCCACCGGGGGCTGCGCGAGGCGCTGACCGCGCTGGACGCACCATCCGTCCCCGGACCGTACGAAAACAGGAGCTGAACCGAACGTGGCAGGAGTGGCACGCCGCCGCCTGGACGCCGAACTGGTACGCCGCAGCATGGCCCGCTCGCGCGAGCACGCCGCGCAGCTGATCGCCGCGGGCCGGGTGACCGTGGGCGGCACCACCGCGACCAAGGCCGCCACCCAGGTCGAGACGAGCGCGGCGCTGGTCGTCCTGAAGGACGACAGCGATCCCGACTACGTCTCGCGGGGCGGCCACAAACTCGCGGGCGCCCTCGCGGCCTTCCAGCCGCAGGGGCTGCGGGTGGAGGGGCGCCGGGCGCTGGACGCCGGGGCGTCGACCGGCGGTTTCACCGATGTGCTGCTGCGCGCGGGCGTCGCCCATGTGATGGCCGTCGACGTCGGCTACGGACAGCTCGCCTGGTCGCTGCAGAGCGACGACCGGGTCACCGTCAAGGACCGTACGAACGTCCGCGAACTGACGGTGGAGCTGATCGACGGGATCCCGGTCGACCTCGTCGTCGGCGACCTGTCCTTCATCTCGATCGGGCTGGTGCTGCCCGCGCTGGTCCGGTGCTGCGCGCCGGACGCGGACCTGGTGCTGATGGTCAAACCGCAGTTCGAGGTCGGCAAGGACCGGCTGGGGAGCGGCGGCGTGGTGCGCAGCCCCGAGCTGCGGGCGCAGGCCGTGCGCGAGGTCGCGGCGCAGGCGGCGAAGCTGGGGCTGGGCGTTCTCGGGGTGACCGCCAGTCCCCTGCCGGGGCCGTCGGGGAACGTCGAGTACTTTCTGTGGCTGCGGGCGGGGGCACCGGCACTCGACCCGGCGGATGTTGACCGTGCAGTGGCGGAGGGGCCGCAGTGACAGATTCAGCGGGTTCTGGTTCAGGGTCGGGTTCGGCGACGGGGCGGACCGTCTTCCTGCTCGCGCACACCGGCCGGCCGGCGGCCATCCGGAGCGCCGAGCTGGTCGTGAAGGGCCTGCTGCGCTGCGGGCTGGGCGTACGGGTCTTCGCGCACGAGGCGGCGGACCTGCCGCTGCCGCCGGAGGTGGAGCTCGTCACCGAGTCCACTCCGGGGGTGCTCGACGGGTGCGAGCTGCTGATCGTGCTGGGCGGCGACGGGACCCTGCTGCGGGGCGCGGAGTTCGCGCGCGCCTCCGGGGTGCCGATGCTGGGCGTCAACCTGGGGCGGGTGGGGTTCCTCGCCGAGGCGGAGCGCGACGACCTGGACAAGGTCGTCGACCGGGTGGTGACGCGCGAGTACGAGGTCGAGGAGCGGATGACCCTCGATGTGATCGTGCGCACGAACGGCGACGTGGTCCACCAGGACTGGGCGCTGAACGAGGCCGCGGTGCAGAAGGTGTCCCCGGAGCGGATGCTCGAGGTGGTCCTGGAGATCGACGGGCGCCCGGTGACCGGCTTCGGCTGTGACGGGATCGTCTGCGCGACTCCGACGGGCTCCACGGCGTACGCCTTCTCCGCGGGCGGGCCGGTGGTCTGGCCGGAGGTCGAGGCCCTGCTGATGGTGCCGATCAGCGCGCACGCGCTGTTCGCGAAGCCGCTGGTGACCTCGCCGGACTCGGTCCTGGCGGTCGAGGTGCAGAACGGCACCCCGCACGGGGTGCTGTGGTGCGACGGCCGCCGGATGCTGGAGCTGCCGGCCGGGGCGCGGGTGGAGGTCCGGCGGGGGGCGGTACCGGTGCGGCTCGCCCGGCTGCACCACGCCTCGTTCACCGACCGGCTCGTCGCGAAGTTCGCGCTGCCGGTTTCGGGATGGCGCGGGGCGCCGCACTGAGCCGGGTCCCGGACCGCCCGCGCCTCTAAATAGCACGTCCGTTCGGAGAACTTCGGGCGGGTGAGGTCACATGGCACTGGTGAAACCTCGGTATCGTCGTCCCGTGCTTGAGGAGATGCGGATACGGTCGCTCGGGGTCATCGACGACGCGGTGGTCGAGCTGTCGCCCGGTTTCACCGCGGTGACCGGCGAGACCGGCGCGGGCAAGACGATGGTCGTCACCAGCCTCGGGCTGCTGCTCGGCGGTCGCGCCGACCCGGCCCTGGTGCGGATCGGGGCCAAGGCCGCGGTCGTCGAGGGCCGCATCGTCATGCGCCCGGACGCACCCGCCGCCCTGCGCGCCGAGGAGGCGGGAGCCGAGCTCGACGACGGCGCCCTGCTGATCAGCCGCACCGTGTCCGCCGAGGGGCGCTCGCGCGCCCACGTCGGCGGCCGCTCCGTGCCCGTCGGCCTGCTCGGCGAGCTCGCCGAGGACCTCGTCGCCGTACACGGGCAGACCGACCAGCAGGGCCTGCTGCGGCCCGCCCGGCAGCGGCAGGCCCTCGACCGGTACGCGGGCGACGCCGTGGCCGTCCCGCTGGAGAAGTACGGCTCCGCCTACCGCAGGCTGCGCGCGGTCGCCGTCGAGCTCGAGGAGATCACCACCCGGGCGCGGGAGCGGGCCCAGGAGGCCGACCTGCTGCGCTTCGGGCTGGACGAGATCGCGGCCGTGGAACCGGTCGCCGGCGAGGACGCCGAACTGGCGGCGGAAGCCGAGCGGCTCGGGCACGCCGAATCGCTGGCCTCGGCCGCCCAGCAGGCGCACGGCGCGCTGGCCGGCGATCCGGAGGACCCGGAGGGCATCGACGCCAACACCCTCGTCGCGGGCGCCCACCGGGCCCTGGAGTCCGTACGCTCCCACGACCCGGCGCTCGGCGCGCTCGCCGAGCGGATCGGCGAACTGGGCATCCTGCTGTCCGACGTGGCCGGGGAGCTGGCGGGCTACGCCGACGACCTGGACGCCGACCCGCTGCGGCTGGCCGCCGTGGAGGAGCGGCGGGCGGCCCTGACCCAGCTGACGCGCAAGTACGGCACCGAAGGCACCGTGGACTCGGTGCTGCAATGGGCGGAGCGGGGCGCCGCGCGGCTGCTGGAGCTGGACGGCGACGACGAGCGGATCACCGAGCTGACCGCCGAGCGCGACGGGCTGCGGTCCGAACTGTCGGCGCTGGCGCAGGCGCTGACGGACGCCCGGGTGGAGGCGGCGACCCGGTTCGCCCAGGCCGTGACGCAGGAGCTGGCCTCGCTGGCGATGCCGCACGCCCGGGTGACCATCGACGTCCGGCAGACCGAGGACCCCGACGGGGTGGACGTGGACGGCCGCCCGGTCGCCTACGGACCCTCGGGCGCCGACGAGGTGGAACTGCTCCTCGCCCCGCACCCCGGGGCCCAGCCGCGGCCGATCGCCAAGGGCGCCTCGGGCGGTGAGCTGTCCCGGGTGATGCTGGCCGTCGAGGTCGTCTTCGCGGGCTCCGACCCGGTGCCCACGTACCTCTTCGACGAGGTCGACGCCGGCGTCGGCGGCAAGGCCGCCGTCGAGGTGGGCCGGCGGCTGGCGAAGCTCGCCAAGTCGGCCCAGGTGGTGGTCGTCACCCACCTGCCGCAGGTGGCGGCGTTCGCGGACCGGCAGCTGCTCGTCGAGAAGACCAACGACGGATCGGTGACGAGGAGCGGTGTCACCGTCCTGGAGGGCGAGGACCGGGTCCGCGAGCTGTCGCGCATGCTGGCCGGCCACGAGGACTCCGCCTCGGCGCGGGCGCACGCCGAGGAACTCCTCGCTGCGGCGCGCGCGGACGGCGGCCGGGGTTGACGCCCCCTTAGCCCGTGTGGGTGAGGCTGAGGGGCGTCCTGCGGTATCTCTCACCGGATCCGCACCCGTATGGTCCCGGAACGCGCGTGCGGACTGGCATCCTGGGCGACGTCTCTGACTCCCTCACCCTGGAGCTTCGGCCCGTGAGCAGCTCCCCGGTCTCCCCGTCCGTCCCGGCACAGCCCTACGGGCGGCCGCCGCTGCGTACCGTCCAAGTGCTCGGCGGCGGTGCGGGCGCGGGCAGCAGTGCGCACGTACGGTCGCTGGCGACCGGGCTCGCCGCGCGCGGGGTACGGGTCACGGTGTGCGCGCCCGTAGAGGCGGAGGGCGAGTACGACTTCACCGGCGCGGGGGCGCAGTTCGCGCCCGACGCGGCGAACGCGCTGAGGGCCGCCTGTGCCGCGGCCGACGTCGTGCACGCGCACGGGGTCCGGGCCGGTATGCGGGCCGTGCTGGCCCTGCGGGGGCGGCGGGTGCCGCTGGTCGTGAGCTGGCACGGGGACGGCCCGGCCGCCGGCGGTGCGGCCGGTGCCGCGCTCGGGCGGCTGAGCCGGATCCTGGAACGGCACGTGGCGCGGGCCGCTGCGGTGGTGCTGGGGGCCTCCTCGGACCTGGTGGACCGGGCCCGGCTCCGGGGGGCGCGGGACGCGCGGCTGGCCCCGGTCGCCGTGCCGGCGGCCGGCGCGGAGGCGGATCCCGGGAAGGTGCGGGCGGAACTGGGTGCGGTGGGGAGGCCGTTGCTGATCGCGGTCGGCAGCCTGGTGCCGCACCGCGGGTACTCCGTACTGCTCGACGCGGCGCGGGAGTGGCGGACGCTGGACCCCCTGCCGCTGCTGGTGATCGCGGGGGAGGGGCCGCTGCGGGCCGAACTGTCCCGGCGGATCGTGGAGGAAGGGCTTCCGGTACGGCTGCTGGGGCGGCGCCGGGACGCGGCGCAGCTGCTGGCGGCGGCGGACCTGGCGGTGCTGCCGAGCCGGTGGGAGGAGCGGGCCCTGCTGGCGCAGGAGGCGCTGCGGGTGGGGGTGCCGCTGGTGGCCACGGCGGTGGGGGGCGTGCCGGAGCTGGTGGGGGAGGGCGCGGTGCTCGTCCCGCCGGGGGACGCGGGCGCCTTCGCCTCGGCCGTGACCGGCCTGCTGGCGGATGCGGGGCGGCGGGCGGAGCTGGTCGCCGCGGGGCGGGTGCAGGCCGCGACGTGGCCGTCCGAGGACGACACGGTCGCGCAGGTTCTGTCGGTGTACGACGAGCTGATGGAACGCGGCCGCCGGTAGCTGTGCGCGTGCCGGTCCCTAGCCGGGGGCCGGCAGGCGGTCCAGCTTGTCCTGCTCCAGGGTGAATCCGGTGACCGAGTAGCCGGCCTTCAGGAGGTTCTCGGCCATGGGGGAGCCC
>NZ_JBEZLA010000043.1:13978-43548 GCF_040651925.1 Streptomyces sp. NPDC048349
GCCGTCCGCCGGCCGACCCGTGCGCGCAGTTTCAGATGGTCTACGCCGAGCGGTCGGACCGCGGCCGCCGGTAGCGGTGCGCGTGCCGGTCCCTCGCCGGGGGCCGCCCCCCGCACCCCCGCGCCTCAAGCGCCGGCGGGGCTGGTTGTGGCCGGGCCGGGCTTGCGGGCGCGGCGCCGTTGCGGGGGCTCTGCCCCCGGACCCCCGCGCCTCAAACGCCGGCGGGGCTGAAAAGGTCGGGGTTCCGCCCCGGATCACGGGTCTCGAGCGTCCGCGGGGTACGGTCCAGCCCCGCCGGCGTTTGAGGCGCGGGTCCGGGCGGAGCCCGGGGAACGGGGGAAGGGCGGGTAGGGGATCAGCCCCGCAGGGCCCAAGCCCACCGCGGCGGCGCGATCACCCGGCCGTGGCCGGACCCCGCCCGGCCCTCGGCGGACGGAGTCGGCGCAGCCCCGCGCAGCCCGGGAGGCCGGCCCGCGTCACGAGGGGATCACGTGGCGGCGGGCGCGCAGGGCCAGGCTGAGGGAGAGGACCGTTTCCGGGTCGTCCAGGTCCGTGCCCAGGAGTTCCGAGATGCGGGCCAGGCGGTTGTAGAGCGTCTGCCGGTTCAGATGGAGCTCGCGGGCCGTCTCCGCCTTACGGCCCGCATGGGCCAGGTACGTCTCCAGGGTGGGCAGCAGCGGCGGCCGCGAGGTCGTGTCGTGGGCGCGGAGCGGGCCGATCGCGCGGTCCACGAAGGCCGCCAGGTCGGGGTGTTCGCGCAGTCTCCACAGCAGCAGGTCGATGTCCAGCCGTCGGGCGTCGTACCACGGCCGGGCCGGCAGCCCGTGGGCCGCGGTCGCGGTCTCCGCCGCGTGCCGCAGGCCCGCCGAGGCCGCCGCCCACCCGCCCGCGACCCCGACGACCACGGCCGGCGGGGCCGACGCCCGGTCGAGGCCCGCGCGTTCCACGCCCGCCCGCAGCGCGGCCGCCACGCGGTCCGCGACCGCCGTGCGCTCCGACTCCGCGCGCAAGGAAACCAGCAGGGGTACCCGGCCCTCCACCGGGCGGACCCCCAGCAGCACCGGCACCCCGACCGACGACAGCTCCTCCAGGACGGCCCGGGCCAGGACGGCCCAGTTGCCCGACGGGCCCAGGTCCGTCGACAGCCGCATCACGATCGGCAGCAGCGGCCCCGCGCCCGGCCGGAAGCCCAGCACACGCGCCTGCGCGGGGGCGTCCTCGGCCGAGATGCGGCCCTCGGCGAGGTCCGTCAGGAAGTCGCCGCGGCCGCGCGCCGCCAGCTCCTCCTCCTGCCGCGCCTGCATGAGGACGACGGCCAGGACCCCGGCCGTACGCTCCGCCGCCATCCGGTGGACCGGCAGCAGCGGGGCCGCCACCCCCACCAGCACCACCCGGGCCCGGACCGACCCCGTGCCGGGGCCCCCGCCGGGCACGTCGATCACCACGGTGTTCGCCGACGGCTCGGCCTCGCGCTGGCCGCGCAGGCCCTCCCACACCTGGAGCGGGTCGGCGCCCGCGTCCGCGGCCGCGCTGCCGGCCGCGTACAGCAGCTGGCCGTCGGGGGTCTCCAGGAAGACCGGGTTGCCCGTGAAGTCGGCCAGGATCCGCAGCACCTGGGGGATGCCACCGCCGCCCAACAGGGCTTCCGTACACCGGCGGTGGACCTCCTCGGCCCGCTGGAGCAGCGCGTAGTGGTGGTTGACGATCTCGGTGTGGACTTCCTCCGTGACGGTGACGAAGGGGACCTCCCGGTGGAGCTGGACCAGGGGGAGACCCGCCGCGCGGGCGGTTTCCACGAGCGTCGCCGGAAGCCGGGTGAAGCGCGGGCCCAGCTCGACGACCAGCGCGGCGATCCCCCGGTCCGCGAGGCGGCGCACGAAGGCCCGCTGCTCGGCCGGGCGCGTGCCGAGGCCGAGGCCCGTGGTCAGCAGCAGTTCGCCGCCCTTGAGCAGGGAGGCGATATTGGGGACCTCGCCCGCGTGCACCCAGCGGACGGTCCGGCCCAGGCGGTCGGCGCAGGCCAGCACCTCCGGCAGTCCGCTGCGCAGCCCCGGCAGTTCCAGTGCCCGCTGAACCGTGATTCCGCCCTGATCGTCCATAGCGCCGGACGGTACCGGCCGTCTCGTTCCGATCACATCACCCACCGGTTACAACTGCCGTGCCGCCGCCCATCCGGCCCGACAACTCGTCGCTTCCGCAAGGAGATTATCGGACCACGTGCCGATTGTGGTGTGCGTCACCCGGGGAGAGAGTGGGCGCCCTCCACACGGAAGAGGACGCAATGAGCAGAGACATCACGGGCGGGTCGCCACAGACCCCCGCAACCCCGCAGGTCCAGCGGCTGAAGGCCAACTCCGTAGGGCTGGTCGGCGTGGTGTTCATGGCGGTGGCCACCGCCGCGCCGATCACCGCCATGACCGGCAACCTCCCCATCGCGGTCGGCTTCGGCAACGGCATCGGAGCTCCGGCCGGATACCTCTTCGCCACCCTCGTGCTCACGGTCTTCGCTGTCGGATACGTGGCCATGGCCAAGCGGATCACCGCCGCGGGCGCCTTCTACGGGTACATCTCGCACGGCCTCGGCCGCATCGCCGGCATGGCCTCCGGGATGCTCGCCGTCCTCGCCTACATCGTCTTCGAGGCCTCGATCGTGGGGGTGTTCTCCTACTTCGCGAAGACCACCGTCCACGATCAGCTCGGCGTGGACCTGCCGTGGGTGCTGTACGCGGCCGCCATGCTCGCCGTCACCGCCGCCCTGGCCCACTTCGACATCAACCTCACCGCCAAGGCCCTCGGCGTGATGCTGATCGCCGAGATCGCCGTGCTGTTCGCCGTCGCCACCGCCGTCCTGCTCGCCGGCGGCGGACCGGACGGCATCCCGCTCGAGCCCGTCAACCCGAAGAACGCCTTCACCGGCACCTCCGCCGGACTCGGCCTGTTCTTCGCCTTCTGGTCCTGGGTCGGCTTCGAGTCCACCGCCATGTACGGCGAGGAGTCCCGCGACCCCAAGCGGGTCATCCCCAAGGCCACCCTCGTCTCCGTCGTCGGCGTCGGCCTCTTCTACATCTACGTCTCCTGGATGACCATCGCGGGCAACGGCCTGGCCCGCTCCGTCGAGCTGTCCTCCTCCACCAGCCCCCTCGACCTGTTCTTCGCCCCCACCCAGGGCTTCATCGGCGCCTGGGCCGTCGACGCCTTCCAGTGGCTGCTGCTCACCGGGTCCTTCGCCTGCGGCATGGCCTTCCACCAGTGCGCCGCCCGCTACCTCTACGCCATCGGCCGCGAGGGCTTCCTCTCCCCGAAGCTCGGCCGCACCCACGCCAAGCACGGATCCCCGTACGTGGCCTCGGTGGTGCAGACCGCCATCGCCACCGCGCTCGTCGCCGGGTTCTGGCTCACCGGGCAGGACCCGTACCTGCACCTGTACACGCTGCTCGCGATCCTCGGCACCATGGCGATCCTGATCGTCCAGACGCTCTGCTCCTTCGCCGTCATCGGGTACTTCCGCAAGAACCACCCCGAGGACCGGCACTGGTTCACGACCCTGACCGCCCCGCTGCTCGGCGGGATCGGCATGACCGCCGTCGTCGTCCTGCTGGTCCTCAACATGGAGACCGCGGCGGGCAGCGCGGCCGGGTCCCTCTTCTTCACCCTCATCCCGTGGATCGTCGGCGGCGTCTTCCTCGGCGGACTCGGCCTCGGCTTCTGGCTCCGGGCGAAGGCCCCCGAGCGCTACGAGATCATCGGCCGGATCGTCCTGGAGGACGCCGCCGAGCGCCCCGACGCCCCGTCCCCGTCCACCGCCGCCGCCAACGTCTGAGGAGAGCCGCCATGGCCCGTACGCCCCTGATGCACGCCCTGCGCCGGCTCGCCGCCGAGCACGCCGCCGCCCGCAGTCTCGACCTGCCCGTCGCCGACGTCCGCGGCTCCACCCGCCGCGAACTCCTCGGCCGGGCCGCCGCCCTCGGCCTCGGCACCGCCCTCGCCTCCGCCGGGGTCGCCCACGCCGCCGGGCCCGCCCCCGACAAGAAGCCCGTCGGCCCCGCCCGCGTCGCCGTGGTCGGCGCGGGCATCTCCGGGCTGACCGCCGCCCTCACCCTCAAGGACGCGGGCGTCAACTGCACCCTCTACGAGGCCAACCCGAGCCGGGTCGGCGGCCGCATGTGGACCCAGCGCGGCCACTGGGCGTACGGCCAGACCTCCGAGATCGGCGGTGAGCTGATCGACACCAGCCACAAGAAGATCCTGGAGCTCTGCCGCCGCTTCGACCTGCCCGTCGAAGACTTCCTCGGCGGCGGACCCAACGGGGCCGAGGAAGTCCTCTGGTTCAACGGCGAGTACTACTCCCGCACCGAGGCGGACGAGGACTTCAAGGCCGTCTACCAGGCCCTGCGCCGCGACCTCCAGGAGGCCGGGGAGGTCACCTGGAACTCCTCCACCCCCGCCGGCACGGCCCTCGACAACATGACCCTGTACGAGTGGATCGAGACCCGGATCCCCGGCGGCCACGGCTCCCGGCTCGGCCGCTTCATCGACGTGGCCTACAACGTCGAGTACGGGGCCGACACCGACCGCCAGTCCGCCCTCGCCCTGGTCCTCCTGATGGGCTACCAGCCCAACCCGGGCAACTTCAACGTCTGGGGCCTGTCCAACGAGCGCTACCACATCACCGGAGGCAACGACCGGCTGCCGAACGCCATCGCCGCGGCCCTGCCCGCCGGTTCGCTCGTGATGGGCCGCGAGCTGGTCGCCGTACGGGCCAACGCCGACGGCACCCAGACCCTGACCTTCAACGACGCGGGCGCGACCCGGACCGTCGTCGCCGACCACACCGTCCTGTGCCTGCCGCTGCCGATCCTCCAGCGCATCGACACCTCGCAGGCCGGCTTCGACCCGCTGATGCGCAACCTCCTCCGTGACGCACGGATGGGCTACTGCACCAAGCTCAACATGCAGTTCACCGCCCGCCCCTGGCGCGGGACGGGAGCCTGGCCGGGCGTCTCGGCCGGCGACTGCTTCACGGACCTGGACGTCCAGCAGACCTGGGACACCACCAAGGTCCAGCCCGGCACGGGAGGGATCCTGCTCCAGTACGGCGGCGGCACGCTCGCCGGCGCGCTCACCCCCGCGACCCCCTTCGCCACCGAGGCCGACCCGTACGTCCGCGACCTCGCGGGCCGCGTGCTGACCGGCGTCGACTCCTTCTTCCCGGGCACCAAGGCGGTCTGGAACGGGCGGGCCCAGCTCTCGGCCTGGCACCGCAACCCCTACGCCCTGGGGGCCTACTCGTACTGGCCCACCGGCTACCTGCACCGCTACGCCCGCTACGAGGGCACCGCGCAGGGCAACATCCACATCGGCGGCGAGCACTGCAGCTACGACTTCCAGGGCTTCATGGAAGGCGGCGCCACCGAGGGCGAGCGCGCGGCGCGCGAGGTGATCGCCGCCCTCGCCTGAGCGTCAGGTCGGCAGGACGTTGTGGTTGAAGCGGAACACGTTGTCCGGGTCGTAGCGCCGCTTCAACGCGCCCAGCCGCCGCATGTTCTCGGTACCGAGGCCCGCGACCACCCGGTCGCGGCCCTCGTCCCCGATGAAGTTGAGGTAGACCGCGCCGGTGCTCCACGGCTGGACGTCGGCGCGGACGTCCTTGACCCACTGGCGGCACCGCTCGTCGTCGGCCGGGTCCTCCCAGATCCCGAACGGGTGCACCGCCCAGGCCGCGTCCCGGTACGGCACCGGGTAGTCGCCCCCGGCCGAGGCGATCGCCCCGCCCTGCGGCCAGACCACGTGCTGGGTGCCGGTGGGCACCGGCAGCGACTCGCCGCGGGCGCAGAACACGTTCACGAACGCGTCGGGCACCCCGGTGAGGTACTCCGCCGACCAGTAGTTCCGCATGCCCGGCGGATCATCGATCATGCACTGCAGGTCGGCGTACGGGATGGCCGTGACGATCTCCGCCTCGTGCGGGATCGCCAGCAGCGGCGCGGCGAGCCGGCGCATCTCCTCCTCGGGGCCCGCGTACGTCAGCAGCACGCCCGCCAGCAGCATGCCCACCAGGTGCGGGGGGACGAACTCCTCGGGCGGGCCGGTCATGTAGAGGGCGGCGCCCGAGGCCTCGGGCGGTCCGGCTTCGATGACGTCCCGGTACGTACGGACCACCTCGGGTCCGCGCTCCGGCAGGTACAGCAGGAACGCGATCGACATCGCCGGCAGCTCGTGCAGCCGCAGCGTCAGCGAGGTGGCGATGCCGAAGTTCCCGCCGCCGCCGTGCAGCCCCCAGAACAGCTCGGGATGGTCGTCCGCGGTCACCTGGAGCAGCTCGCCCTCGGCGGTGACGAGCTCCACGCCCAGCAGGTTGTCCACCGCCAGGCCGAACTTCCGGTCCAGCCAGCCGGAGCCCCCGCCCAGGACGAAGCCGCCGACGCCGGTCGTGGAGGCCCGGCCGCCGGTGGTCGCCAGGCCGTACGGTGCGCAGGCCCGGTCCAGGTGGCTCATCGTGGCCCCGCCCCCGATGTGGGCGGCCTTCGCACCCGGATGGACCGTGACCTCGTGCATCCGCCGCAGGTCCACCACCAGGCCGCCGTCGTTGAGGGACATCCCGGACACGCTGTGCCCGCCGCCGCGGACAGCGATCTTCAGGTCGAGGTCCCGGGCGAACCGTACGGCCGTGACCACGTCGGCCGGGCTCGCGCACTGCGCGATGACGGCGGGCCTGCGGTCGACCATCGCGTTGAAGACGGTCCGGGCCTCGTCGTAACCCGGATCGTCCGGAGCGAAGACCTCACCGGCCAGATCCTCGCGGAGCGCGGTGAGCGCCGTGGCCGCCTTCGACAGGGGCGCCATGGCCTCCCCCTTCCCAGAAAGGGCACAGGACCTTTCCAGCGTAGGCGCAGGCGATCACCGGGGCACGGCGGGAGATCCCTCCCGTGCCGTGCCCGGCCCTAGCCTCCGTAGGCCCCGCTCGCGGTCAGCCGCAGGGCCGTGTCGATCAGCGGGACGTGGCTGAAGGCCTGCGGGAAGTTCCCGACCTGCCGCTGGAGCCGCGGGTCCCACTCCTCCGCCAGCAGCCCGAGGTCGTTGCGCAGTGACAGCAGCTTCTCGAAGAGCCGGCGCGCCTCGTCCACCCGCCCGATCATCGCCAGGTCGTCGGCCATCCAGAACGAGCACGCGAGGAAAGCCCCCTCGTCGCCCTCCAGGCCGTCCACCCCCGCCTCCGCGCCCGCCGTCGGGTAGCGCAGGATGAACCCGTCGGACGTGGACAGTTCGCGCTGGATCGCCTCGATGGTGCCGATGACCCGCTTGTCGTCCGGCGGCAGGAAGCCCATCTGCGGGATCAGCAGCAGGGAGGCGTCCAGCTCCTTCGACCCGTAGGACTGGGTGAAGGTGTTGCGCTCCTTGTCGTAGCCCTTCTCGCACACGTCCTGGTGGATCTCGTCGCGCAGCTCCCGCCAGCGCTCCAGCGGGCCGTCCGCGTCCCCGCTCTCGATCAGCTTGATCGTGCGGTCCACGGCCACCCAGGCCATCACCTTCGAGTGCACGAAGTGGCGGCGCGGGCCGCGCACCTCCCAGATGCCCTCGTCGGGCTGGTCCCAGTGGGTCTCCAGGTAGCGGATCAGCTTGAGCTGGAGCAGCGAGGCGTAGTCGCTGCGGGCCAGGCCCGTCATGTGGCCCAGGTGCAGGGCCTCGGTGACCTCGCCGTACACGTCGAG
Source organism: Streptomyces sp. NPDC048349 (assembly GCF_040651925.1). NCBI lineage: Bacteria > Bacillati > Actinomycetota > Actinomycetes > Kitasatosporales > Streptomycetaceae > Streptomyces > Streptomyces sp. NPDC048349. The sequence goes on from NZ_JBEZLA010000043.1 coordinate 21,688, forward strand.
CTGGAGCTGCCCGGCGGCGCCGTTGCCGACGCGGACCGGGCGGGAGCCCTCGTAGCCCGGCAGCCAGTCCAGCTCGGTCTCGCCGAGCTCCCGCTCGCCCGCGATCCCGTACATGATCTGGAGGTTCTCGGGGTCGCCGGCCACCGCGCGCAGCAGCCACTCGCGCCAGGCGCGGGCCTCCTCGCGGTAGCCGGTGCGCAGGAGCGAGGACAGGGTGATCGCGGCGTCGCGCAGCCACGTGTAGCGGTAGTCCCAGTTGCGGACCCCGCCGATCTCCTCGGGCAGGGAGGTGGTCGGCGCGGCGACGATCCCGCCGGTCGGGCCGTACGTCAGGGCCTTGAGGGTGATCAGGGAGCGGACCACCGCCTCCCGGTAGGGGCCGTGGTACGTGCACTGCTCGACCCACTCGCGCCAGAACTCGGCGGTGGAGTCCAGCGCCGCCTCGGCGTCGGGGGCCTCCGGCGCGCCGCGGTGCGAGGGCTGCCAGCTGATGCTGAAGGCCATCCGGTCGCCCGGCCCGACGGTGAAGTCGGAGTAGGTGGTCAGGTCCTTGCCGTACGTCTGCGCATCGGTGTCCAGCCACACGGAGTCGGGGCCGGCGACCGCGACCGTACGCCCGTCGATCTTGTGCACCCAGGGCACGACCCGCCCGTAGCTGAACCGCATGCGCAGCGCCGAGCTCATCTTGACGCGGCCGCTGACTCCCTCGACGATCCGGATCAGCTGCGGCGCGTGGCCCTCGCGGGGCGGCATGAAGTCGATCACGCGGACCGTCCCGCGCGGGGTCTCCCATTCCGACTCCAGCACCAGGGAGTCACCGCGGTAGCGGCGACGGGTGGCCGGCGGCGGCTCGGTGCCGGGCGCGAAGGCCGGCCCGATCCGCCAGAACCCGTGATCCTCGGTGCCGAGAATGCTCGCGAACACGGCATGGGAGTCGAAACGAGGCAGACACAACCAGTCCACTGCCCCGTCCCGGCAGACCAACGCGGCGGTCTGCATGTCCCCGATCAGTGCGTAATCCTCGATGCGCCCGGACACGTTGCATCTCCAGTCGAACGGCCACGTCCGCCCCGAAGGGCGCTTGCATTGCGCGGTTGCGCGGTCTCCTGTGGGTGGGGATCTCCGCGTTGAGCCCATGATTCCGTATGTCGGCTCGGTGCGGCCGTGTGACGGACTGCTCGGCGGCGATGTGTGCAATATCCGAGCAGGATATGACGGCACCCTAGTGATCCCCTTAAGCCGCGGAAGAATGCGACTGCGCCAAACGGGTGACCTGCCGGTACGCCCCCGCGGCGCCCCTCCCACGCACCGTACGCGACTCCCGCGCCGCGTGGCCGGAGGCAGACGGGCCCGGGCGCTGATAGGCTGGTACCCCGTGGACCGGTGGTCTACCTGTGCGAATCAGGAACCCCGAAACCGCAGCTTCGGCGCCCCCTGAGACCCTTCCGGATCGACGGTGGCCGGCGCCGGACGCACCTCACCTCGCGACCACGGGAGCCCCCTCTTGGCTATGCCGCCCGCTGCTTTTCGAAACAGCACAGCCATGACGACCAAGCACATCTTCGTCACCGGGGGTGTCGCTTCGTCCCTCGGCAAGGGCCTGACGGCCTCCAGCCTGGGTGCGCTGCTCAAGGCGCGCGGCCTGCGGGTCACCATGCAGAAGCTCGACCCGTACCTGAACGTCGACCCGGGCACGATGAACCCGTTCCAGCACGGCGAGGTGTTCGTCACCAACGACGGCGCCGAGACCGACCTGGACATCGGCCACTACGAGCGCTTCCTCGACGTCGACCTCGACGGCTCGGCCAACGTCACCACCGGCCAGGTCTACAACACGGTCATCGCCAAGGAGCGCCGCGGCGAGTACCTCGGTGACACCGTGCAGGTCATCCCGCACATCACCAACGAGATCAAGCACCGCATCCGGCGCATGGCGACCGAGGACGTCGACGTCGTCATCACCGAGGTCGGCGGCACGGTCGGCGACATCGAGTCGCTGCCCTTCCTGGAGACCGTCCGCCAGGTCCGCCACGAGGTCGGCCGCGACAACGTCTTCGTCGTGCACATCTCGCTGCTGCCCTACATCGGTCCCTCCGGCGAGCTGAAGACCAAGCCCACCCAGCACTCCGTCGCGGCCCTGCGCAACATCGGCATCCAGCCCGACGCGATCGTGCTGCGCGCCGACCGGGACGTCCCCACCTCCATCAAGCGCAAGATCTCGCTGATGTGCGACGTGGACGAGGCCGCCGTGGTCGCGGCGATCGACGCCAAGTCGATCTACGACATCCCGAAGGTGCTGCACACCGAGGGCCTGGACGCGTACGTCGTGCGCAAGCTCGACCTGCCCTTCCGCGACGTGGACTGGACGGTGTGGGAGGACCTGCTGGACCGGGTCCACAACCCCGACCACGAGGTCAAGGTCGCGCTCGTCGGCAAGTACATCGACCTGCCCGACGCCTACCTGTCGGTGACCGAGGCGCTGCGCGCCGGCGGTTTCGCCAACAAGGCCCGCGTCCAGATCAAGTGGGTCACCTCCGACGACTGCAAGACTCCGGCGGGCGCCGCCGCGGTCCTCGGCGACGTGGACGCGATCTGCGTGCCCGGCGGCTTCGGCGACCGCGGCGTCAACGGCAAGGTCGGCGCGATCACCTACGCCCGCGAGAACAAGGTCCCGCTGCTCGGCCTGTGCCTGGGTCTGCAGTGCGTGGTCATCGAGGCCGCGCGCAACCTCGCCGGCATCGAGGACGCCAACTCCACCGAGTTCGACGCCTCCACCCCGCACCCGGTCATCTCGACCATGGAGGAGCAGCTGGCCTTCGTCGAGGGCGCGGGCGACCTGGGCGGCACCATGCGGCTCGGCATGTACCCGGCGAAGCTCGCCGAGGGCTCCATCGTGCGCGAGGTCTACGGGGACCAGGCGTACGTCGACGAGCGCCACCGCCACCGCTACGAGGTCAACAACGCCTACCGCGGCGAGCTGGAGAAGAAGGCGGGCATCGTCTTCTCCGGCACCTCCCCGGACAACAAGCTCGTCGAGTACGTCGAGTACCCGCGCGAGGTCCACCCCTACCTGGTCGCCACCCAGGCGCACCCGGAGCTGCGGTCCCGCCCGACGCGGCCGCACCCGCTGTTCGCGGGTCTGGTCAAGGCGGCCGTGGAGCGGCAGCAGTCCGCGAAGTGATCGCCTGACGCCTGACGGCATACCGTAGACGGCCGGGGTACGGAGTTCCGTACCCCGGCTGTCGCGCGTTGTGGAGGGCTTCGGGGCATGAACATCAAGGACACGTCGGAATCCTGGGAGATGCTGTCGACGCAGCGGCCGTTCCAGGGCGCGAAGACGGCGGTGAACTCCGACGAGGTCCGGATGCCGGACGGGTCGACCGCACGCCGCGACTATCAGGTACACCCCGGTTCGGTGTGCGTGCTGGCGCTGGACACGGCGGGGCGGGTGCTGGTCCTCAGCCAGTACCGGCACCCCGTGCGGCGCCGGCTGTGGGAGCTGCCGGCGGGGCTGCTGGACGTGCCGGGGGAGAACCCGCTGCCGGCGGCGGAGCGGGAGCTGTACGAGGAGGCGCACGTCAAGGCCGAGGACTGGCGGGTGCTCGTCGACTTCTACGCCTCGCCGGGCGGGTCGGACGAGGCGATCCGGGTCTTCCTCGCGCGGGGCGTCAGCGACGCGGAGGGCGAGCGGTACGCCGAGGCCGGGTCGGAGGAGGCGGACATGGAAGTGGCCTGGGTTCCGCTGGCGGAGCTGGTCCGGGGCGTTCTGGCGGGCGAGCTGGGCAATCCGGGGCTGGTGGCGGGGGTCCTGGCGGTGTCCGCTGCGCTGGCGGGGGACGGCCTCGACGCGCTCCGCCCGGCCGACTCCCCGTGGCCGGCCCGCCCGTACGAGTCGTAACCGAGCCTCACCGACCCCCGGCACTCGGCCCCGCCCTCCGCGCCTCAAACGCCGGCGGGCTGGGTGTGCCTCCGGCGGCGCCTCAATCGCCGGCGGGCTGGGTGTGCCTCCGGCGGCGCCTCAATCGCCGGCGGGGCTGGTTTGCGGCTGGGCTCTGCCGTCGGGCGCGGCCCCGGACACGGCGCTCCGCGCCTGCGCCTCAATCGCCGGCGGGGCTGGTTTGCGGCTGGGCTTTGCCGTCGGGCGCGGCCCCGGACACGGCGCTTCGCGCCTGTGCCTCGATCGCCGGCGGGGCTGGTTTGCGGCTGGGCTCTGCGTTGGGTGCGGCCCCGGGCACGGCGCTTCGCGCCTGCGCCTCAATCGCCGGTGGGGCTGGTTTGCGGCTGGGCTCTGCGTTGGGTGCGGCCCCGGACACGGCGCTTCGCGCTCGGGCGACCTCCAGCCCCGCCGGCGTTTGAGGCGCGGGGTGTGGGGCGGAGCCCCGCGAGGGGTGCGGGCATCCGCGCCGTACGGCGAGGCCGGGCACAAGCCCCCGGCGGAGCCGCCCGGCGGAGCCGCGTGGCGAGCCGGGAGTGAAAAAGCGGACCATCCGCTGATCCGATCAGGGGATATGCCCGCCGCGCTCCACCCGGCCCGTCGCTCTGCGTGAACTACGCTCGCCATCCGAAGGCAGGGAGAGGAGCGGATCCGTGACGGATTTCGTCGGGCGGCGGCGTGAGCTCAAGGAGCTGCGCGAGGACATCGCACGGACCGGGCTCGACACCCTCTCGGGCCGCAAGGCCAAGGCACCCCGCGCCCGCGTGCTGCTGGTCGCCGGGCGCCCCGGCTCCGGCCGGACCGCGCTCGCCGAGGCGTTCGTGCGCGAGATCGCCGACCAGTACCCCGACGGGGTGCTCCGCACCCGCCTCACCGCACCCGGCGGGGAGACCCTGGCCACCGAGCGCGCCGTACGCGGCCTCCTCGAAGGGCTGGGGCAGGCCACCCCGCCAGGGGCGGGCGAGGACGAGCTCAGCTCGGCCCTGCGCACCGCGCTCGACGGGCGCCGCGTCGTCATCCTGGTCGACGACGCCGCCGATCCGCACCAGGTCGACGCCCTGCTGCCGGACACCCCGGAGTGCCTCGTCGTGGTGACTGCCGAGGGACCCCTCACCGGCATCCCCGACGTACGGCCCTGCACCCTCGGCGGGCTGGACACGCCCTCCGCCGTGGAGATGCTCGTCCAGCGCATCGGAGACACCCGCGCCGCCGCCGATCCCCGGGCCGCCGAAACCCTCGCGGAGGAGTGCGGCGGGCAGCCCGCCGCCCTGGCCCTGGTCGGGGGATGGCTGGCCGCCCACCCCAAGGCCGCCGTCGCCGACGTCGCCAAGCAGCTGCACGAGATGCCCGCCGGTGTCGGCGGCCCGCTGGCCCGCGGCTTCCGGCTCGTCTACGAGTCCCTGCCGCAGCCCGCCCAGCGGACCCTGCGGCTGCTGCCGCTGGCCCCCGCCGGGATCGTCGACTCGCACTCCGCCTCCGCCCTCGCCGGCTGCTCGGTGGCCGCGGCCCAGTCCACGCTGGACGACTTCGCCGCCCTGGGCCTGCTCCGCCACGCCCCCGGCGGCCTGTTCCTGCTGCCCGGCTGCCTCGCCCCCCTGCTCCAGTCCCTGCTCGAGGCGAAGGAGCGCCCCGCGGAGGTCCAGCTGGCCCGGGCCCGGATGCTGGAGCGCACCGTACGGCTGCTGCACTCCTGCCGGGCCATGGCCGAAGCGGACGCGGACGACGGGGTCGGCCTGCGGGAGAAGCTGGACGGGGTGCCGCGCACCCTGCGCTTCCCCGACCGGCGGGCCGCGGCCACCTGGCTGGACACCCGCCTGCCCGCGCTCTCGGCGGCCGCCACCCTCGCCGTGGCCGACGGGGAGCTGGACACCCTGGCCCGCCGGCTGATCGCCGCCCTCGTACGGGCCCTCGCGGAGCACCGCGGCACCGCCGAGGCCGCCCCCGAGCTGTACGGGCTGCACCGGCTGGTCCTGGACGTGGCCGAGCGGCGCAGCCTGCACCGGGAGCAGGCCGCCGCGCTGCTGAACCTGGCCGACCTGGACGCCGAGACCGGCCGCACCCGGGAGGCGCTCGAGCGCTACCGGGCCGCGCTGGACGCCGGACGCGCCGCGAACGACCCGTACGCGACCGGCCGCGCGATGGAATCCGTAGGGGGCGCCCACCAGGAGCTGGGCGACTGGCACCGGGCCTCCGACTGGTTCGGCCGGGCGCTCGCCCACGCCCTCGCGCGGGGGGAGCGCGCGGACGAGGCCCGGCTGTACGGGCGGCTCGGAAACGTCCACACGTACGCGGGCCGGTACGGGGACGCGCTGCGCAGCTGGCGGGCCGCCGCCGCGGGCTACCGGCGGCTGGCCGATGTGCCGGGCCAGGCAAAGGCGTTGAGCGAGATGGCGCGGGTCCAGGAGTACGCCGGCCGCCCCGAGGAATCGCTGCACACCTGCCGGGAGGCGGTGGAGCTGGCGCGCCGTGCGGGGGACCAGCGGCTGCAGGCCGCGCTCCAGGTGCGGCTGGCGGACACGCTCGACCGGCTGGGGGATCCCGCTGCCGCCAGGCTGCACCGGTCCGCGGCCGACAGACTGCTGGGAGACGACCCCGCAGCCTGCGAAATCCGTAGTGGATCCGACTAAGATTATTTGTTTGCAAGGCTAGACACGAGTTCATCCTTCATTAAACTGGCTTCACCACGTCATCTCGTGGTGCATCCCGTTGCGCGTTCTTGTGGGCGGGTATGTATGGAAGTGCCCCGTAATTTCCCCTGAGCCAAGGACCGTGATCGACGATGAAGGTCGGCATCCCCCGCGAGGTCAAGAACAACGAGTTCCGGGTCGCCATCACGCCCGCCGGCGTGCATGAGCTGGTCCGCAACGGCCACCAGGTCTTCATCGAGCAGAACGCCGGTGTCGGCTCCTCGATCACGGACGCCGAGTACGTCGCGGCCGGAGCCGAGATCCTCGGCACCGCGGACGAGGTCTGGGCGACCGCGGACCTGCTGCTGAAGGTCAAGGAGCCCATCGCGGAGGAGTACCACCGCCTCCGCAAGGACCAGACCCTCTTCACCTACCTGCACCTGGCGGCCTCCCGCGAGTGCACGGACGCCCTGCTGGAGTCCGGCACCACCGCCATCGCGTACGAGACGGTCGAGCTCGCCAACCGCGCGCTGCCGCTGCTCGCCCCGATGTCCGAGGTCGCGGGCCGCCTGGCCCCGCAGGTCGGCGCCTACCACCTGATGCGCTCGGCCGGCGGCCGCGGCGTGCTCCCGGGCGGCGTCCCCGGCACCCACGCCGGCGAGTGCGTGGTCATCGGCGGCGGCGTCTCCGGCTGGAACGCCGCGCAGATCGCCATCGGCATGGGCTTCCACGTGACCCTGCTCGACCGGGACATCAACAAGCTCCGCGAGGCCGACAAGATCTTCGGCACGAAGATCAAGACGATCGTCTCCAACGCCTACGAGCTGGAGAAGGCCGTCATCGAGGCCGACCTCGTCATCGGCGCGGTGCTGATCCCGGGTGCGAAGGCCCCGAAGCTGGTCACCAACGAGCTCGTCGCCAAGATGAAGCCCGGAAGTGTCCTTGTCGACATTGCGATCGACCAGGGCGGCTGCTTCGAGGACTCCCGTCCGACCACCCACGCCGAGCCGACCTTCCAGGTCCACAACTCGGTCTTCTACTGCGTCGCCAACATGCCGGGCGCGGTGCCGAACACCTCCACCTACGCGCTGACCAACGCCACGCTGCCCTACATCGTGCAGCTCGCGAACCTCGGCTGGGCCGAGGCGCTGCGTCGCGACCCCGCGCTCGCGCTGGGCCTCAACACCCATGACGGCCAGGTCGTTTACGGTCCGGTCGCCGAGGCCCACGGCCTGCAGACCCTTGAGCTGAGCACGCTGCTCGGCTGAAACGTCAACGACTGACGTCAATCTCACGTATCCGGCCGGACCTTGCCCGCAAGGTCCGGCCGGACGCGTTTGCCGGGTGCGCCGGAGAGTCGCTCAACACGCCTCGAACGTAACCCTTTAACCCTTTCGCACACCCGCGAAACTTCGCGGCGACACCTCGTGCGCCCTTGACAGAGTGGTGTTCGGTTGCCGACACATCGTGCCGGGTCCGGCGGATTGTGTTGCCGCTGAGCGGTGACACGCCATAGAGTCGCCAACCGTCGGCATGGTGCCACGCTGACCTATCGATAAGTGTCCTGGTCACGTCCGAGGAGGTAAGACGACTTGTGAATGAGTCGACATTTGCTCCTGGGGGTGGTCGAGCAGGCGCGCCGGAGCGGGGCCAGAACCCCGCCGGGCTCGAGGCTGTCGGCTCCGTCGCAGTCCGCACCTTCGCAAACCACCAGCACATGACGACGCCCCAAAAGAGCATGGACGGCCTAGACGTGAACTCCAGGGCCGGCGACCTGAGCGGCGAAAAGCCCACTGGTTTCGCCGACTACGACAACGTGCCCGAAGGGCACTTCTACGACCCCGACGCGGAGTACGAACCGGACCCCGAGTACGCGGCCACCCTCGCCCCCGACGCTGCCCGCCAGCGCCGTGAGCGGATCGGCCCGACCGGACGCCCGCTCCCGTACTTCCCGATCCCGGGTCCGCTGACCGACCACGGTCCGGCGAAGATCATCGCGATGTGCAACCAGAAGGGCGGCGTGGGCAAGACCACGTCGACCATCAACCTGGGTGCCGCGCTCGCCGAATACGGGCGCCGCGTGCTGCTCGTCGACTTCGACCCGCAGGGCGCGCTGTCCGTGGGTCTCGGCGTGAACCCGATGGAACTCGACCTGACGGTCTACAACCTGCTCATGGAGCGGGGCATGTCGGCCGACGAGGTGCTGCTCAAGACCGCGGTCCCCAACATGGACCTGCTGCCGAGCAACATCGACCTGTCCGCTGCGGAAGTGCAGTTGGTCAGCGAGGTCGCGCGCGAGTCCACCCTGCAGCGGGCCCTGAAGCCCCTGATGGCCGACTACGACTACATCGTGATCGACTGTCAGCCCTCGCTCGGTCTGCTGACGGTGAACGCCCTGACGGCGGCTCACAAGGTCATCGTCCCGCTGGAATGCGAGTTCTTCGCACTGCGCGGCGTGGCGCTGCTGACCGAGACCATCGAGAAGGTGCAGGAGCGGCTCAACCCCGAGCTGGAGCTCGACGGCATCCTCGCCACGATGTACGACTCCCGTACGGTGCACAGCCGCGAGGTGCTGGCGCGCGTCGTCGAGGCCTTCGACGACCACGTCTACCACACGGTCATCGGCCGCACGGTGCGCTTCCCGGAGACCACGGTCGCCGGTGAGCCCATCACGACGTACGCCTCCAACTCCGTCGGCGCCGCCGCGTATCGCCAGCTCGCCAGGGAGGTGCTCGCCCGGTGTCACGCCGAGTGAGTCTGCCCGGAGCCGACGAACTGTTCCGTACGACCGGCGGGATGGCGCTCCAGTCCTCCTCGCCGAGGCGGGGCGCCGACGAGGCGCCCGCCGCCGAGCACGCGGCCTCCTCGGCCGAGGGTGCGGCGGGGGAGGGCCGGAGCCGGGAGGCCGAGGCCGGCACGGAGACCGTGGTGGGCGCACCGCGGCGGCCGCAGGAAGGTTCTGTCAACGGAGCCTCCGTGGCCCCCGGCGCGGGCGGACGCGCAAAGGCCCAGGGCCGGGGCGCGAACCGGCGGCCCAGCGGGCGCGAACGGCACGACGAGAAGATCACGGTCTACGTCTCCGCCGAGGAGCTCATGGACCTGGAACACGCGCGGCTGGTGCTGCGCGGGGAGCACGGCCTGGCGGTCGACCGCGGCCGCATCGTCCGCGAGGCGGTGGCGGTCGTCCTCGCCGACCTCGAGTCCCGCGGGGACGCGAGCATCCTCGTCCGCAGACTCCGCGGCCGCTGACCGACCCGCGTGGCCGCCAAGGCCCCGCCCGCGGCGCGCACGCCCGGCGACCGCCCCCCTGCCACCGCACCACTGACCCTGTCAGCGCAGCTCCAGCCCCCAGGCCCGGCCGGGTCCGGGGGCTGTCGCCTGCCACCGCCGATACCGGCCGCCGGCCCGCAGCCGCGACAGCTCCGGGCGGGGTTCCCGGGCTGGACCGTCGCCCGACACCTGCCCGCGACTGCGCGGGGAGGTGTCGGGGCCGGTCCGGGGGGATCGGCGGGGTGCACCCTAGGGTGGGTCACGCCCGATCCGCCGCCCCCTGCGCACCACCTGGACCCCGATGCCCTTCCCCGCCGAACCCGGTCGACCGATCCGCCGCGTCCTGGGCCGCGGTCCCGGTGCGCCGGCCGAGGCCCCCGGGGCGCCCGCTGAGCGCTCCGGGCCGCCCGCAACCGGGGGAGAGCCCCAGGACGCCCCCGGGGCGGCGCAGACCCCCGCTGAGGGCCGTGATGGCGGTCGGGGAGGCGCCGATCCCGACGCCGGGCGGCCAGCCGCAGCCACGGGGGCAGCCGAGCTCCCCGGGGCTCCGGTAGCCGGGGAAGCGCCCCAGGACACCCCCGCAGCCCCTGACACCCCCGCAGCCCCTGACGCCCCCGCCGAGGGCCGCGACAGCCATGACGCCGGGCACCCCGCAGGCGGCGACGGGCGGTTCACGTTGCGGCTCGCGAACTTCGAGGGGCCCTTCGATCTGCTGCTCCAGCTGATCTCCCGGCACAAGCTCGACGTCACCGAGGTCGCGCTGTCCAAGGTCACCGACGAGTTCATGGCCCACATCCGGGCCATGGGTCCCGACTGGGACCTCGACCAGACCACCGAGTTCCTCGTCGTCGCCGCCACCCTGCTCGACCTGAAGGCCGCCCGGCTGCTGCCCGCCGCGGAGGTCGAGGACGAGGCCGACCTCGCCCTCCTCGAGGCCCGGGACCTGCTCTTCGCCCGCCTCCTCCAGTACCGGGCGTACAAACAGATCGCCACCCTCTTCGAGGAGCGCGCGGAAGCCGAGGGCCGGCGCTACCCGCGCACCGTCGGCCTCGAGCCGCACCACGCCGACCTGCTGCCCGAGGTCGTCATCACCATCGGCCCGGAAGGCTTCGCCCGCCTCGCCGCCAAGGCCATGCAGCCCAAGGCGAAGCCCCAGGTGTACGTGGACCACATCCACGCGCCGCTGGTCAGCGTGCGCGAGCAGGCGGCCCTCGTCGTCCGGATGCTGAAGGCCCGCGGCGAGGCCACCTTCCGGGAGCTCACCGAGGACGCCGGGGACACCCTCACCGTCGTCGCCCGTTTCCTGGCCCTGCTGGAGCTCTACCGCGAGAAGGCGGTGGTCCTGGACCAGGAAGAGGCCCTGAAGACCCTCACCGTCCGCTGGAGCGGCGGGGACGGCGACGGCATGCCGACCGTGACCGACGAGTTCGACCAGATCGTGGAGGCCGTGGAATGAGCAGCGACGTGGCCGCGCTGGCGCTGAAGCCCGCGCTGGAAGCCGTACTCATGGTCGTGGACGAGCCCGCGACGGAGGCGCACCTCGCCAAGGTGCTGGAGCGCACCCCGCGGGAGGTGGCGGACGCGCTGCGCGAGCTCGCCGACGAGTACGCGGTCCAGGAACGCGGCTTCGAGCTGCGCCTGGTCGCCGGCGGGTGGCGGTACTACACGCGGGCGGAGTTCGCCCCGGCCGTCGAGGGCTTCGTCCTGGACGGCCAGCAGGCCCGTCTCACCCAGGCGGCTCTGGAGACCCTGGCGGTCGTCGCGTACCGCCAGCCGGTGAGCCGGTCGCGGGTCTCGGCGGTCCGCGGAGTGAACTGCGACGGGGTCATGCGCACGCTCCTCCAGCGGGGTCTGGTGGAGGAGGCGGGGACGGAACCCGAAACAGGTGCGATCCTGTACAGGACGACGAACCACTTTTTGGAGCGGATGGGCCTGCGCGGCCTGGACGAGCTCCCGGAGCTCGCGCCCTTCCTCCCCGAGGCGGACGCGATCGAAGCCGAGACGCAAGAAGGTGTGCCGTCGTTCGATCCGGACGCACCGGACACCGATGAAGACGACGACAAGACGACGGACATTTGATGCGAAGCAACGGCAACGGCGGCGGCAACAGGAACAGCGGCGGCGGCGGTGGTGGCGGACGCGGTAGCTCCCGCGGCGGCAGCACCGGCGGCGGCGGTGGCTACCGCGGCGGCAGCTCCTCCGGTGGGGGCGGCAACCGCGGCGGCAGCTCCTCCGGCGGTGGCTACCGCGGCGGCAGCTCTTCCGGTGGGGGCGGCCACCGCGGCGGCTCTTCCGGCGGCGGCTACCAGGGCGGCGGCTCCGGCTCCCGCGAGCGTGACCGCGACCAGGCGCCCCAGCGGCCCCGCAACCCCCGCCCCGAGGAGCGTCGCTACGACGTGGGTCCCGAGGGCGAGCGCAGCGGCCGTTCGGGCCCCAAGGCCGGCGGCGGCGGCGCCCGTGGCGCGGCCGCGCGCGGTGGCGCCAAGGGCGGCCCCAAGACCTCCAAGACCCCCGGCATCGGCGGGGCCGGCGGCCCGCGCCGCGGTCCCGGCAGCCGCAGCGGGCAGTCCCGCCCGCGCGAGCTGGACGCGCGGATCGAGGAGCGCGTGCGCGACCGGTACGCCGACAAGCCCGTGATCAAGACCCCGAAGACCTTCCCGGGTGCCGAGGAGGAGGGCGAGCGTCTGCAGAAGGTGCTCGCCCGCGCCGGCATGGGTTCGCGCCGCGCCTGCGAGGAGCTCATCGAGCAGGCCCGCGTCGAGGTCAACGGCGAGATCGTGCTGGAGCAGGGCCGGCGCGTCCAGCCGAAGGACGAGATCAAGGTGGACGGCCTGACCGTCGCCACCCAGTCGTACCTCTTCTTCGCGCTGAACAAGCCCGCCGGCGTCGTGTCCACGATGGAGGACCCGGACGGGCGCCAGTGCCTGGGCGACTACGTCACCAACCGTGAGACGCGTCTCTTCCACGTCGGCCGGCTCGACACCGAGACCGAGGGCATCATCCTGCTCACCAACCACGGCGAGCTGGCCCACCGCCTCACGCACCCGAAGTACGGCGTGAAGAAGACGTACGTCGCGGCGATCACCGGCCCGCTGCCGCGCGAGATCGGCAAGCGGCTCAAGGACGGCATCGAGCTGGAGGACGGGTACGCCCGCGCCGACCACTTCCGCGTCGTCGACCAGGTCGGCAAGAACTACCTGGTCGAGGTCACCCTCCACGAGGGCCGCAAGCACATCGTCCGCCGCATGATGGCCGAGGCGGGCTTCCCGGTCGAGAAGCTCGTACGGACCTCCTTCGGGCCGATCGAGCTCGGCGACCAGAAGTCCGGCTGGCTGCGCCGCCTGACCAACACCGAGGTCGGCATGCTGATGCGCGAGGTCGGTCTGTAGGACCGTCCGGCCGTCCGGCCGTCCGGCCGCCCGATTCCGGGTCGAAAGCCCGCAGTTGCCCCGGCACTGCGGGCTTTTCGCTTGCCCGGACCCGCTCCCCTGTTTATAGTCGATCTGACCATTAAGGGGGGTCGTCGTGAGCCCGGACCCGAGCTCGAGCCGCACCGGCTTAGCCGCAGGTGCCGCAGATCGTCTTCATCGCCCTCGCCGCGTACGGCCGGTGGCCCTGGACCCACGGGGGTGGACCGGGAACCGCCGGGGCCGCGGCGGGGGCGGTGGGGGTGCCCGGCCCGAACGGCCCGGCCGGCCCGACCGGCGCGCCGGAACGTCGGAGGCACGATGAGCGCCGGATACGACCCGTCCGCCTTCGTGCCGTTCGCGGTGACCGTCGACCTCGCCGTCCTCACCGTGCGCGCCGGGCGCCTGCACGTCCTGCTGATCCGGCGCGGACAGGAGCCGTTCGAGGGCGCCTGGGCGCTGCCCGGCGGCTTCGTCGCGCCGCGGGAGTCCGCGGAGACGGCCGCCCGCCGCGAACTGGCCGAGGAGACCGGCCTGTCGCCGGCCGTGGTGGCGGCCCTGCACCTGGAGCAGCTGCGCACCTACACCGAGCCGGACCGGGACCCCCGGATGCGGGTGGTCTCGGTGGCCTTCACGGCGCTGGTCGCGGACCTGCCGGAACCGGCGGCGGAGGGCGGCGGGGACGCGGCCCACGCCCGCTGGGTGCCCCTGGCCGAGGTCGGGCCCCTCGCCTTCGACCACGCCGTGATCCTGGCGGACGCCCGCGAGCGGGTCGGCTCGAAGCTCGAGTACACCTGCCTGGCCACGGCCTTCTGCCCGCCCGAGTTCACGCTCGGGGAGCTCCAGTCCGTCTACGAGACGGTCTGGGACACCGCCCTGGACCGCCCCAACTTCCGCCGCAAGGTCCTGGCCACCCCCGGCTTCGTCGAGGCCGTACCGGGAGCCGCCCGGCTCACCGGGGGCCGCGGCAAACCGGCCGCGCTGTACCGGCCGGGACCGGCGACCACCCTGCACCCGCCCCTGCTCCGCCCCCCGGAAGGACGCACACGATGACGACGACCCCGAAGCGCGCGGCGACCGGCGCGATGATCGGCCTCGCGCTGGGGGACGCCCTGGGCTTCCCCACCGAGTTCAACGACGTGCCGTCGATCCTCGCCAAGACCGGCCCGTGGCGCGAGATGCAGCTGCCCCGGCCGGCCATCGTCACGGACGACACCCAGATGACGCTCGCCCTGGCGCGGGGCATACGGACGGCCGCGGAGCGGGGCCGGGTGGGGCCGCTGCGCCTGGCCCGCCCGGTCCGGGAGGAGTTCGTCGACTGGTACCGGTCGCCCGAGAACAACCGCGCCCCGGGCAACACCTGCCTGCGGGCCTGCTCGCTGCTGGAGCACCCCGAACGGGACTGGCGGGACGCCAGCCAGACCGGCTCCAAGGGCTGCGGCGCGAACATGCGGGTGGTGCCGGTGGGGCTGGTCCCCGGCTGGACCGAGGAGGAGCGGGCGGGCGCCGCCCAGCTCCAGTCGGCCCTGACCCACGGCCACCCGACGGCGCTCGCCGCCTCCGACCTGACCGCCCGGGCCGTGTACCTGCTCGCGCAGGGCACCGAGGTGACGGGCCTGGTCGGGCGGCTGCGCTCGTACGCCCTGGAGAACCGCACCCGCTACCACGGGCGCTGGCTCGGTGACCTCTGGATGCGGACGGCCTGCGACGCCTCCCCGGAGTCCTTCATCGCCCGGGGCTGGGACGAGTGCCTGGCCGTCCTCGACCGGCTCGCCGCCGCCCTGCGCACCCCGTCCCCGGAGACGGACCCCTGCCTGACCACGGGCGAGGGCTGGATCGCGGAGGAGGCCCTCGCCACGGCCCTGCAGTGCTTCCTCCTCTTCCCGCAGGAGCCCCTCCTGGCCCTGCGCCGCGCCGCCTGCACCTCGGGCGACTCGGACTCCCTCGCCTGCCTGGCGGGCGCCTTCGCGGGCGCCCACCTCGGCGCGGACGTCTGGCCCCGAGCCTGGGAGGGCCGCATCGAGTACCGCGCGGAACTCCTCGCCTTCGGCGCGCTGTGGGATTAGGCGCGCCGGGGGGTTAGCAGAGCGACGCGCGGCGGGTGCGCAGGAGGAAGTCCTCGACGCGGGCGTGGTCGGGGGCCTCCGGGAGGCGGGTGGTGGTCAGGGCCGACTCCGTCTCGCAGGTGAGGCGGGCCATCCAGCTGTCGACCTCGTCCCAGGTGAGCTCGCCGCGGCGGACCGCGAGGAGCCGGTCGCGGTGCGGGCCCGCGTCGATCGTCAGGCGGCCCGTGCGCAGGAGGTCGCGGCAGGACAGGAGCAGGCGCAGCAGGTGCATGGCGTGCTTCCAGCGCGGGGCGCCGTGGACGCGGACGTCGGCGAGGAGTTTGCCGCGCTGGGAGGCCGCGTACCGGCTGAAGCTGGTGTGGGCCCGGCGGGAGAGGAACGCCTCGCGGAGCGAGAGCAGTTCCTCGCCGACCGGGGTCAGCCGTTCCACCAAGGGGGAGTGGAGGCACTCCAGGATGTTCGGGTTGGCGCGCAGGGCCAGCTCGCAAAAGCGCTCCAGCTCCCACGAGAACTCCTCGTCCCGCGGGCCCTCCACGTGCGTGGGGGGCTTCTCGAAACGCCAGAACAGCGGCGTCGGGGCGAGGTAGACACCGCGCCGGTCGGTGTCGCTCGCCTCCGTCGCCAGCCCGAACGCCCGGGAGCCCATCACGCACTGGTAGACCGTGTGGTCCCGTACCAGTGTCAGATCGTCCATCCGGCGACCCTAGGCGCGGCGCCTGCCGCTAGGCGAGCGAGATACTGCCGTCCGCCGCGACCGTGATCTTCTTCTCCGGCAGCGGGCGGGTGGCCGGGCCCTTGAGGACCGCGCCGTCCGTGTCCTTGAACTTGCTCATGTGGCAGGGGCAGTCGATGGTGCCGTTCTCGACCTTGTTCACGAGGCAGCCCTGGTGGGTGCAGACCGCCGAGAAACAGCGGAAGTTTCCGGCGGTGGGCTGGGTGACCACCAGCTTCTCGTCCTTCAGGACCGTGCCGCCGCCGACCGGTACGTCCGCCGCCTTGGCGATGGCCTTGCCGGCCCCCGCGGGCTGCGACGAGGCCGGCTGGGACGCGGGCGCGGACGGGGCGGGCGCGGTCTGCGACCCGTTCGCGGGCGGCTTCTCGCCGTCACCGCCGCCGCACGCGGTGAGCGCGCCGCCCGCCAGGGCGGCCGCGCCGGCCGTCAGTACCGTGCGCCGGGCGGTGTGCGTGGGGTCGCTCATGGTGTCTCCTCGCTTGGTGGCCGGATGAGGCGAGCAGCATCCTGGCCCGCGGCGGGCCTCAGGAGAAGCCTGCCGCGCCGTTTCGGTGGCCCGGTTCCCACGGTGCCAGTGAGGCGGGGGCGCCGGGTGTGCGTACGACCTCCCACACGCGGACCACGGCCTCCCGGTTCAACGGGCCGTGGACGTGCGGGTACCGGCCCCCGGATCCACCCTCGCGGCGGACCTCGGCGGTCAGGGCGCCCTCGTCGAGTTCCACCGCGAGCAGGGGCCCCGGTACGGCGCGGTAGTGCGCGTCGGCGATGGCGAGCGCCGTGGGCCGGTCCGCCGAACAGTGCACGAAGCCCTCGGCGTCGAGCGAGGGCGGGGCGTAGGGGCGTTCGGGCGCGGCGGTCCAGTCGGCGAGCGGGACGAGGTGGAAGATCATGCCGACGTTCTACCGCAGCGTCGGGGGTGCGTGCGCCAAGTGGCGGGCCTGTCCGCTTCGGGTGACAGTGTCCGTGTCTCGACGCCGGGTGCGCCGCTCGCTTGCGGCCCGGTCCGTCCGACGCGGCTGCCGCTCGGGGCCCGGCCACCGTCCCACTGGGCGGGCGCCGGGCCCCTGCGCCGTCCGGGCTGGCTACGCTGGCCCGACAGCCCGTCACCTCGCCGAACGCAACCCAGGAGTGCCCCGTGAGAACCGCCGTCGTCATCGGAACCGGACTGATCGGCACCTCCGCGGCGCTCGCGCTGACCGCCCGCGGGATCACCGTCCACCTCGTCGACCACGACCCGGCCCAGGCCCATACCGCAGCCGCCCTCGGGGCCGGCACGGACGAGGCCCCGGAGGGCAGGGTCGACCTCGCGGTCGTCGCCGTGCCCCCGGCCCACGTGGCGGCGACGCTCGCCGACGCGATCGGCCGCGGCGCGGCGCGCGCGTACGTGGACGTGGCCAGCGTCAAGGGCGGACCGCGGCGGGAGCTGGAGGCGCTCGGCGTCGACGTCACGGCGTACATCGGCACGCACCCCATGGCGGGCAAGGAGCGGTCGGGCCCACTGGCCGCCACGGCGGACCTCTTCGAGGGCCGCCCCTGGGTGCTGACCCCCACCCGGGACACGGACCACGAGGTGCTGAACCTCGCCCTGGAGCTCGTGTCGCTGTGCCGGGCCGTACCCGTGGTCATGGACGCCGACGCCCACGACCGGGCCGTGGCGCTCGTCTCCCACACCCCGCAGCTGGTCTCCAGCATGGTCGCCGCGCGCCTGGAGGAGGCCGACGAGACCGCCGTGCGGCTGTGCGGGCAGGGCATACGGGACGTCACCCGCATCGCGGCCTCCGACCCGCGGATGTGGGTGGAGATCCTCTCGGCGAACCCGGGCCCCGTCGCCGACGTCCTGGCCGGGATCGCGGCCGACCTGGAGGAGACCGTCGAGGCGCTGCGCGGCCTGCAGTCCGCCGACGTGGAGAAGCGCCGGGGCGGCGCCGCCGGGATCGAGGACGTGCTGCGGCGCGGGAACGCGGGACGGGTCCGGGTTCCGGGCAAGCACGGCGCGGCACCGACCGTGTACGAGACGGTCGCCGTGCTCATTTCCGACCAGCCGGGCGAGCTGGCGCGGATCTTCGCGGACGCGGGGCGGGCCGGGGTCAACATCGAGGACGTGCGGATCGAGCACGCGACGGGGCAGCAGGCCGGTCTGGTGCAGTTGATGGTGGAGCCGCGGGCGGTGGCCGGGCTGACGGCCGAGCTGCGCGAGCGGGGCTGGGCGCTGCGGCAGCAGTGATCCCGCCGCCCGGCAGCGGGGCTCCGCCGCCCGGCTGCCGGGGCTCCGCCGGACGGGCGGGGCCCGGGGGTCCCGGGGCCCGGTAACCTGGAGCAGGGGCGTTTTCGCGCGCCCAGACACGTACGCGCAACCAGGAAGGTGCCCGCACCGTGGAAACCGCAGCTCCGGCAGCCGTGATCGTCGCCATCGACGGTCCCTCCGGCACGGGCAAGTCCAGCACCTCCAAGGCCGTGGCCGCCAAGCTCGGGCTGCGCTACCTCGACACCGGTGCCCAGTACCGGGCCATCACCTGGTGGATGATCAGCAACGGGGTCGACACCGACGACGCGCAGGCCGTCGCCGTCGCCGCGGGCAAGCCCGCCATCGAGTCGGGCACCGATCCGGCGGCGCCCACCATCACCGTGGACGGCCTGGACGCCTCCGGCCCCATCCGCACCCAGGAGGTCACCGCCAAGGTCAGCGCCGTCAGCGCCGTCCCCGAGGTGCGCACCCTGATCACCGAGCTGCAGCGCTCCATCGCCGCGCAGGCGGCCGTGGAGGCCGACGGCATCGTCGTCGAGGGCCGGGACATCGGCACCACCGTGCTGCCCGACGCCGACCTCAAGATCTTCCTGACCGCCTCGGCCGAGGCGCGCGCCGCCCGGCGCAGCGGCGAGCTGCGCGGCAAGGAGGCCGCCGACCTCGCGGCCACCAAGGCGGCGCTCATCAAGCGCGACGCGGCGGACTCCGGCCGCACGACCTCCCCGCTGGCCAAGGCCGGCGACGCCGTCGAGGTGGACACCACCGAGCTCACGCTCGAGCAGGTCATCGAGTGCGTCGTGACCCTGGTGGAAGAGAAGCGGGCGGGCCGCAAGTGAGCCAAGCGCCCTCACCCAAGGGTGCGGCGGTCGGCAGGCGCATCGGCATCGGGCTCATGTACGGGCTGTGGAAGCCCCGTGTGCTCGGCGCCTGGAAGGTGCCCGCCTCCGGCCCCGTCATCCTCGCCGTGAACCACTCGCACAACATAGACGGCCCGATGGTCATGGGCACCGCGCCCCGGCCCCTGCACTTCCTGATCAAGAAGGAAGCGTACGTCGGCCCGCTCGGCCCCTTCCTCGAAGGGATCGGGCAGGTCAAGGTCGACCGCGGCGGCCCCGACCGGACGGCGATAACCCGCGCCCTCGGCGTGCTCGACAACGGAGGCGCCCTCGGCATCTTCCCCGAGGGCACCCGGGGCGACGGCGACTTCGCCTCGCTGCGCGCCGGTCTCGCGTACTTCGCGGTCCGCAGCGGCGCGCCCATCGTGCCCGTGGCCGTGCTCGGCAGCGGCGACACCAAGGGCCGGCTCGTCAAGGGACTGCCCGCCTTCAAGAGCCGGGTCGACGTCGTCTTCGGCTCGGCCTTCGACGCCGGGGACGGCAGTGGCCGCCGTACCCGCACCGCGCTGGACCAGGCCACCGTGCGCATCCAGGACCGGCTGACCGCCCACCTGGCCGACGCCAAGCGCCTCACCGGGCGCTGAGCGAGACTTGACCTAGTAGTGGAACCGCGCTGCGCGGGCACCACCGATCACCACGAACGACGAGGAACGGACTTCATGAACGACCAGCACGACCACGGAGCACTTGGCGATGCCGAGTACGCGGAGTTCATGGAGCTCGCCGCGGAAGAGGGCTTCGACATCGAGGACGTCGAAGGCGCCCTCGAGGAGGCCGCCGCC
Organism: Streptomyces sp. NPDC048349; assembly: GCF_040651925.1. Lineage (NCBI taxonomy): Bacteria > Bacillati > Actinomycetota > Actinomycetes > Kitasatosporales > Streptomycetaceae > Streptomyces > Streptomyces sp. NPDC048349. Next base: position 41,648 of record NZ_JBEZLA010000043.1, read on the forward strand.
GGCCCCCTCCCCGTCCTCGCCGTCGTCGGCCGGCCGAACGTCGGCAAGTCGACCCTGGTGAACCGCATCATCGGCCGCCGCGAGGCGGTCGTCGAGGACAAGCCCGGCGTCACCCGCGACCGCGTCACGTACGAGGCCGAGTGGGCGGGCCGCCGCTTCAAGGTCGTCGACACCGGCGGCTGGGAGCAGGACGTCCTCGGCATCGACGCCTCGGTCGCCGCCCAGGCCGAATACGCCATCGAGGCCGCTGACGCGGTCGTCTTCGTCGTCGACGCCAAGGTCGGCGCGACCGACACCGACGAGGCCGTCGTCCGCCTCCTGCGCAAGGCCAAGAAGCCCGTCGTGCTGTGCGCCAACAAGGTCGACGGCCAGAGCGGCGAGTCCGACGCGGCCTCCCTGTGGTCCCTGGGCCTGGGCATGCCGCACCCGGTCTCCTCGCTGCACGGCCGCGGCACCGGCGACATGCTGGACGCCGTCCTCGAGGCCCTGCCCGAGGCCCCCGAGCAGACCTTCGGCGGCGCAGCCCCCGGCGGCCCGCGCCGCATCGCGCTGATCGGCCGCCCGAACGTGGGCAAGTCCTCGCTGCTCAACAAGGTCGCGAAGGAGGACCGGGTCGTCGTCAACGAGCTGGCCGGCACCACCCGCGACCCGGTCGACGAGCTGATCGAGCTCGGCGGCATCACCTGGAAGTTCGTCGACACCGCCGGCATCCGCAAGAAGGTCCACCTCCAGCAGGGCGCCGACTACTACGCCTCCCTGCGCACGGCCGCGGCCGTCGAGAAGGCGGAGGTCGCGGTCATCCTGATCGACACGACCGAGACGATCAGCGTCCAGGACCAGCGCATCATCACCATGGCCGTCGAGGCGGGCCGCGCGATCGTGATCGCGTACAACAAGTGGGACGAGCTCGACGAGGAGCGCCGCTACTACCTCGAGCGCGAGATCGAGACCGAGATGCAGCAGGTCTCGTGGGCGCCGCGGGTGAACGTCTCGGCGCTCACCGGCCGCCACATGGAGAAGCTGGTCCCGGCGATCGAGACCGCCCTCGCGGGCTGGGAGACGCGCGTCCCCACCGGCCGGCTGAACGCCTTCCTCGGCGAGGTCGTCGCCGCCCACCCGCACCCGATCCGCGGCGGCAAGCAGCCCCGCATCCTGTTCGGCACCCAGGCGGGCAGCAAGCCGCCGCGGTTCGTCCTGTTCGCCTCCGGCTTCCTGGAGCACGGCTACCGGCGCTTCATCGAGCGCCGGCTGCGCGAGGAGTTCGGCTTCGAGGGCACCCCGATCCACATCTCGGTGCGGGTGCGCGAGAAGCGCGGTGCCCAGTACAAGAAGAAGAAGTAGGACCGGCGCGCGGTACGGGCGGTACGGGCGGTACGGAGTCCCGGGGTCAGTAGCCCCGGCGCGGAGCGGGCGGCAGGGCCGCCGGGATGGGCGTCATCCCGGTCTGGCGCTGCCGCCCGTCGGCGTATCCGGCGCCGCCGGCGTACGAGTAGGCGGCCGTGGGCTGCGGCTGCGCCACGTACGTGGGCTGCCAGCCCTCCGTCCGCTGCCACGAGGGGCCGCTCCAGCCGCTGTCGTACGAGCTGCCCGAGCCGGTGTAGCCGCCCCCGTAGGAGAAGGCCGTGAACCCGAGGTCCTCCTCGCCCGTACGGTCGCCCGGCAGCGCCCGGAAGGCGCGCAGGTACTCCGAGTACAGGGCGTCGTAGATCGGGGTCTGCGAGACGGGGCTCGTACGGGACGGGGCGCGGGAGGAGTCGTATGGATGCACGTATCAGCCAACGAAACCGGCGCCCTGCGGATGCGGGGTGACGGGCGGAAAACGCGGATCGCCGCCGGGGTCGACCCCCGCGGCCCACACCGTGTTGGGGTGGTGGGGTGGGTACAGCGCCCCGCGGGGCCAG
>NZ_JBEZLA010000043.1:43558-66283 GCF_040651925.1 Streptomyces sp. NPDC048349
GGGTGGGGGGGTGCGGGGCGTAACCCGCGGAGCCCCGCGGGGGACCCCCCGGGCGGCCCTCGCCTGTTGGCTGTGGTGCGGTGGATCAGGCGCCCGGCGTGCCGGCCAGGGGCATGGAGGCGGCCACGAGCTTGCCCGCGGCAGCGGCCTTGTCCAGGGCGTCGCGCAGCAGGTCCTCCCGGGGCTGCTGGCCGATGGACCCGACCGGGGCGGCGTAAATGAGCACGCGCTGGGTCTTGTTGACGGCGTTGCGCCAGCCGTCGGTGACCGACAGCGCCTGGTGGGCCTGCCACCAGGCGACCGGGCGGCCGCCGTCGGCGCCCGGCTGCAGCACGGCGTGCAGCTGGCCGCCGGCCAGCAGGACCGACCAGCCGTTCAGCGCGGTGGGGAGCTGGGCGGTGTCCGTGACCGGGATGAAGCCCTGCTCGATGAGCAGCGGGAGGAAGTCGTCGCCGGGGCCGTCGCTGCCGGGGCGCGCGATCGGCGCGGTCGGCTCGACGACCAGGGCGGGGTGCAGCTCCCCGCCGATCAGGACCAGGCCGCTGGTGATGCCGAGGACGGCCTGGCCGCCGGGCACGTTCTGCGGGGCCTCGCCGGCGGCGGGGGCGGGCGAAGCCGGGCTGTCCCCGGTGATGCTGGCGACGGCGCCCTGGAGCTGCTCCTCGGACACGGTCACCACCTGCGAGGGGATGCAGGTGGCGTGGGCGAAGGCGAGGACGGCGGTCTCCTCGCCGACGAACAGCACCGTGCTGGTGCGGTCGTTCTCGGGGTCGCCCGGGGTACGGCAGGAGGTGCAGTCGTAACTGCGCGGCGCGTCCTCGCCGACGAGCAGCCTGTCGGCTTCTTCGTCACCGATCTCGGCACGTACCTCATCACTGACGTCGAGCATGCGCGGCACGGGGTGGCTCCTCGGCATAGGTGCAGGGGCCGGGCGGTTCCCGGCTCGCCGGGCTCAACGGGGGAGCGGCGGCCGGGGTCACGCCATTGGAGGGAACGGAATCGAACCGGGCCCCCGAACGAGTGAACCGCCCGGCCCGGGCTTCGTTTCGTGTCAACTGATTTCTGATTGTGCGCAGTTGATGGTCGTGATTGGCCGTTTCGAGGAGGGACGGCCGGTCGGCCGACCGGGTGGGCTGCGCGGGCGCACGGCGCGCCGGGCGGGGAGCGCGGTGGACGCTGCGTAGCGTGACGCGATGCCCCACCTCCGGATCCGGCGCCGCCGGCGGGCCAGGGTCCGTCCCGGCGCCGTTGCCGTCGCCGCCGCGCTGGCTCTCGTACTCCCTGCCGGTGCGGCGGCGGCCCTCGCCCCGCCGCCGCCCGCACCCGGGCCGGCGGGGGCGGCGCACCCCGGCTCGCCGGGGATGATCGGGACCGGGCCGGGGGACTGCGGGCCGGGCGGGCAGTGGCCCTGGGACTGCGTCGCCGACTGCGAGAGCGGCGGGCGCTGGGCCGTCAACACCGGCAACGGCTTCTACGGCGGGCTGCAGTTCCGGCAGCCGACGTGGCAAGAGTACGGGGGGCTGGTCTTCGCGCCGCGCGCCGACCTGGCCAGCCGGGTCCAGCAGATCCGGGTGGCGGAGGACGTGCTCGGCGCGCAGGGCTGGGACGCCTGGCCGACGTGCTCGAAGCGGTACGGGCTGGCCGGGCGGATGCACGTGGTGAGGAGCGGGGACACGCTGGCGTCGATCGCGCGCAGGCACCGGGTGCCGGGCGGGTGGCAGGTGGTGTACGGGGCGAACCGCGAGGTGGTCGGGGCGCGGCCCGGGGCCCTCGTGGTGGGCACGCTGCTGGTCATTCCGGAGCGGACCCCGGCCCGTCCGCCGGACCGGCCGGCCCCGGTGGAGGCGGTGGTGCCGGCCGGCCCGGCCGGCCCGGCGGCCTCCGGCGGGCACGCACCGCCGCTCCCGCACCGGCCTTGAGCCACCCCGTACGAGTGATTCACCTCGTGCTGCCCGGCTGTGAGTTCGAAGTGGTCGAGCCGTGGGCGCCGACGGAGCGAGCGGATCAGGGCCGCGCGAGATCTGTCGGGGCGGTCCGCGAAACCGCCGAAGTGAAGGAAATGTGGCGGACCTGAGGGGGATTCATCTGGTCTGGTCCAGCGGTCCCGTGGCAATCTCCTACCGGAATTCCAGAGGTTCGGCAGGGGCCTTCGGAGGAAATTCCAAAGCGCGTGAACGGCGGGCGTGTCGCGGTCCGGAAAACAATTGGCTGTTGTCGATATTCTGTGACACAAGCGTGACCCGGGACGGACGAACGTGTCGGCGTGGCGCTGACGGACGGCGAAGTCGGACGGCGAAGACGGCGATGCCGGGCGGCGGGGCGAACGGCGAAGGCGGGCCGGGTCGGTGACCCGGCCCGCCTTTCGTGCCGCGGGGGAGGCGGTGCGTACCGTCCCCGCGGGATGCCTCAGCCCCCGGCGACCGGGCGGGCCGCGGTGCTCCGGGCGGCGGCCCGCTCGCCGTGGGCCGGCCGCCGGCTCCCGGCCGGGGTGGCCGGGGTGCGCTCGGAGCGGATCAGGTGCGGCCGGGCGGTGAGCAGGGGCGCCGGCCGGGGCGCCGGGGTGTGCGCGGCCGGGGCGGGGTGAGCGGGGGCCGTCGCCGCGGACTCCCCGCCGGCCGCGGCGGCGGCGGGCTGGAGCCGCCACTTGCCGCCCGCGGACAGCAGCGGGGTGAGTGCGGACACGACGGGCGCGGGCATCCGGCCGGTCTCGGCGCGGCGGCGCAGCAGCTCGCGCAGGTCGAAGACGTAGGCCTCGGCCCGGGCGATGAGCGGCTCGAACCAGGGCAGGGCCAGCAGGATCAGCAGTCCCGCGGACCAGCCGAGCAGCACGTCGCTGACCCAGTGCGTACCGAGGTAGACGGTGGTGGCTCCGACGCTCAGCGAGACGACCGCGGACACCACGGACAGCACCCGCCGGGTGACCACGGTGGACGCCAGGTAGGCGAGGATCCCCCAGGTCACGACGGCGTTGGCGGTGTGGCCGGAAGGGAATATATCGCCCCCGGCGAAGAGTTCGGCCGAACCGATCTCCGTGGCGTAGTGCGGGCCGAGCCGGCCGAGGCCGAGCTTGACGGACCCGACCGTGACGTTGAGCAGGAGCAGCGCCACGCCGAGGGTGATCAGGGGGCGCAGGGTGTGCTGGCGCCAGGAGCGCCAGCCGAGCCATGCGGCGACCATGACCGCGGTGGGTCCGCGCTGGCCGAGTACGACGAGGTAGTCGAGGAAGGCGTGCAGCTGCGGCCACTGCTCGTAGGGCCGGAAGAACATGACCTGCCAGTCCAGGCGGACGAGCCAGGACGTGGTCAATACGGCGACCACGATCGCGAGATAGAAGGCGAGGGTCGATCCGAGGAGCACGACGCGGTGCCGGCTCATCTGCGGGGTTTGCAGATGAGCCGGTCGCTCTGGTTCCCGGTCCAGGCGGGCGAACACCCGCTCCAGACGGGTCAGGATTTGATCGGTACGCACTCAATCGACGTTACCGCGCGCCGATGGTCACCCCGGGCGAATCGCGGGCTTTGTGATGACCATGTGATGTGGAGTTGGTCTCATGCGGGGCTTAATTCCCAGCATTTCGGCAATGGTTGGAATGTTCTTGATCCACCGCCCTGGCAATTGTTGCGCATGCTTACCCGGGCTTTATTGCCGCGACGCGTTTCTTTTGCCGAATGATGGATCGGAATGATCCGTTCCGTTACGGAGGGCCCGTGCCGTTCAGCCAGAACGCCCCGTAGACCGCCCCGAGCACGGCCGCCGCGCCCAGCACCAGCGCCGCCCGCCGGGTCCGCCACCGGGCCAGCGCCACCGCCACCGGCAGCACCAACGGGAAGGCGGGCAGCAGCAGCCGGGGCTTGGAACCGAAGTACCCGGACGCGCACAGCGCGAGCGCCACCACGATGCCCCCGTACACGAGCAGCGGCAGCGGCTGGCGCTGCCGTACGCAGCGCCCGTACAGCCAGAGCACCAGCGCCACTCCCGCGATCAGCCCGAGCCCGGCGGCGAAGGCGGGCGAGGCGAGCTTCGCCCCGACGAACCGGGCGAACGCCCAGCCGCCGTCGAAGCCGTTGCCCCAGCCGCCCTGCACGTCCAGGTACCCGAGCAGCCCGCCGCCCGTGCGCGCGCCGACCCACAGCACGTACGCGCCCGCCCCCAGCGGAGCCAGCAGCACCCCGGCCGCCATCCGCCAGGACCGCTCGCCATCGCGCCGGGCCAGGAGGGCGGCGACCCACACCGCCGCGACGACCGCGGCGCCGACCGGGCGGGTCAGCCCCGCCCCCGCCGCGAGGAGGCCGGCCGTGAGCCACTGGCCGCGCAGGGCCCCGTACAGCGCCCAGGCGGCCAGCGCGGTGAACAGCGACTCGCTGTACGCCATGGACTGCACGATCCCCACGGGCAGCGCGGCCCAGACGGCGACGGCGAGCACCCCGGCCCGCCGGCCGTGCAGCAGGTCCGCCACGGCGAAGATCCCCCAGGCCGCGGCGAGCCCCGCCAGCGCGGAGACCACCAGGCCCGCGGAGCCGTACGAGAGGCCGCTCGCCGCCGCCACCAGCCGCTCCAGCCAGGGCAGCAGCGGGAAGAACGCCAGGTTCGAGTGGACGTCCCCGTTCGGGAGGACCACCTCGTACCCGTAGCCCTCCGCGGCGATGCGGGCGTACCAGAGCGAGTCCCAGCGCGCCGACAGCAGCGTGTGCGGGCTGCTGCCGGCCCCGGCGCACCACCCGGCGAGCACGGCGAGGCCGAGCAGGCGGACCGCCGCGAACACGGCCAGCGCCGGCGCGGCGACGGCGAGCGCGGGCGCGGCCCGGCGCAATCCAAGATCTTTCACGGGCATGATTATCGGTGGCGCGCACCGGGGCCCGGCCCGAGAACCACGGCCCGTGAGCGGGCGTGTACGCGGGGGAAGGGGCAGGGCGGGGGAGTGGCGCACACCACAGCGCGGCCGACGTCGGGATGAGAGCTTGACCACGTGTGGGGCAGGCGAACTCGCGTACGCTGATCGTTCACTCGCGTGTCGATGCCGGACCCCGTTGGACGCCGCACAGCGCACCGCGCCCCGTGGCTCCGCCAGACGCTGGCCCGCCGAGCGCGAGGGATCACCTGGGAGGTACATGCATGTCGGGGACGAACGCGGCCGGAGTCCGGACCACTGGCCCCTGGCAGCGGCTCTGCGCGGCCTCCGGCGGGGCCAATCGCTGGGTCGTCCTGGCCGTGCTGTGCGTCAGCCTGGTCCTCGTCGCCCTCGACGCGACCATCCTGCACGTCGCCGTCCCCTCCCTCACCGAGGACCTGAGGCCCGGCTCCATCGAGCTCCTGTGGATCGTCGACGCCTACCCGCTGGTCTGCGCCGCGCTGCTGATCCTCTTCGGCACGCTCGGCGACCGCGTCGGCCGCCGTCGCATCCTCCTCCTCGGCTACGGGCTCTTCGGCGCGGCCTCGGCCATGGCGGCCCTCGCCGACAACGCGCAGGTCCTCATCGCCGCCCGCGCCCTGCTCGGCATCGGCGGCGCGATGATCATGCCCGCCACCCTGTCGATCCTGCGCCAGGTCTTCCCCGACCGGCGCGAGCGGGCCCTCGCCATCGGCATCTGGACCGCCGTCGCGGCGATCGGCGCCGCCAGCGGCCCGGTCCTCGGCGGCTTCCTCGTCCAGCACTTCTGGTGGGGCTCCGTCTTCCTCATCAACATCCCGCTGATGGCGCTGATCCTGCCGCTGGGGCGCTGGCTGCTGCCCGAGTCGAAGGGCTCCTGCGACGGGCCGTGGGACGTGACCGGCGCGCTGATGGCCGCCGCCGGCGTGCTCGGTGCGGTGCTCGGGGTCAAGCGGCTGGGCGCCGAGCGGGACCTCCTCGACCCCGGGGCGCTGGTGCCGCTGGTGCTCGGCGTGGCCCTCCTGGTCTTCTTCGTGCGCCGGCAGAAGCGGCGTCCGCACCCCCTGATCGACATGCGGATGTTCTCCCGCGCCGCCTTCTCCACGTCCGTCGGCTGCATCGTCCTCGCCATGCTGGCTCTCGTCGGGCTGGAGCTGATCGCCGTCCAGTACCTCCAGCTGGTGCTGCGCCTCAGCCCGCTGGAGACCGGGCTGCGGCTGCTGCCGCTGACCTTCGCCGCCATGGCCGCCGGGGCCACCGGGTCCCACACGCTGGCCCGGATCGGCCCGCGCACCATGGTCTCGCTGGGCTTCCTGCTCACCGCGTTCGCCGTGGTCCTGCTCACCTTCATGGGGCACCACGACCGGCCCGTCCTGCTGACGGTCGGCTTCGTCCTGCTCGGGTTCGGACTCCAGACCACGCTGTTCGCGGCGTACGAATCCATGCTGAACGAGGCTCCGGCGGCCACCGCGGGCGGCGCGGCCTCGATCGGCGAGACCTCGTACCAACTGGGCGCCGGCATGGGCATCGCGCTGCTGGGCAGCGTGATGAACGCCGCGTACGCGCCGGGGCTGGCGGCAGTGCCGGGGGTCTCGGCCGCGGACGCGGCCGGCGCCGCGCACTCGCTGGGCGAGGCCTACCAGATCGCGGCGCAGCTCGGCGGGCCGGCGGGCGAGGCCCTGCACGCCGCGGCCCGCAACTCGTTCGTGCAAGGGCTGCACGTGACACTGCTGGTCAGCGCCGGCCTGTTGGTCGCGGGAGCGGTGATGGCGCTGAAGCTGCCGCGCGTCATGGACTGTGGTGCCGAGGCCGGCGGGGCCGGTGGGGGCGACGTGGTCCGGCTGCCCGCGCAGAGCGCCGCGGAGCCGGCTGCGCCGCGCACCGCGAAGATCCCGGCCCCGGCCGCCGCGGAGCCGGACGCGGCCGTGGGCCGCGTATCGGAACGCGCGGGCTGACCTGCCGGGGGTGTGGGGGCAAGAGGGGCTGGATTTGCCCGGCGGGGGTCGTTAGCGTCAGCGGCGCGGCGCAAAACTTGCGCTGCTAGGTTCTGTCCCCTGGCCGCCGGGAGGCCCCGTGTCCGCGTTCCTGCCCCTTGATCCGCTCGGGATCGACGAGCTCCTCGGGCCCGAGGACCTCGCCGTCCGCGACACCGTCCGTGCCTGGGCCGCCGACCGGGTGCTGCCCCACATCGCCGGCTGGTACGAGAGCGGCGAGCTTCCCGGGATCCGCGAGCTGGCCCGCGAGCTCGGATCGATCGGCGCGCTGGGGATGTCCCTCGAGGGGTACGGGTGCGCGGGGGCCAGCGCCGTGCAGTACGGGCTCGCCTGCCTGGAGCTGGAGGCGGCCGACTCCGGCATCCGCTCGCTGGTCTCCGTCCAGGGCTCGCTCGCCATGTACGCGATCTGGAAGTACGGCTCCGAGGAGCAGAAGCAGCGCTGGCTGCCCGGCATGGCCGCCGGCGAGCTGATCGGCTGCTTCGGTCTGACCGAGCCCGATGTGGGCTCGGACCCCGCCGCGATGCGCACCTACGCCAAGCGCGACGGCACGGACTGGGTGCTCAGCGGCCGCAAGATGTGGATCACCAACGGGTCCGTCGCCGCGGTCGCCGTGGTGTGGGCACAGACGGACGAGGGGATCAGGGGGTTCGCCGTCCCCACCGGCACGCCGGGGTTCTCGGCTCCCGAGATCAAGCACAAGTGGTCGCTGCGGGCGTCGGTGACCAGTGAGCTGGTCATGGACGAGGTGCGGCTGCCCGCGGACGCGGTCCTGCCGGGCGTCACCGGTCTCAAGGGGCCGCTCGGCTGCCTCAGCCACGCGCGGTACGGGATCATCTGGGGGTCCATGGGCGCGGCACGCGCCAGCTTCGAGGCGGCGCTGGACTACGCGAAGACGCGGGAGCAGTTCGGGAAGCCGATCGGCGGCTTCCAGCTCACCCAGGCCAAACTCGCGGACATGGCCCTCGAACTCCACAAGGGCATCCTGCTCGCCCACCACCTGGGCCGGCGGATGGACGCGGGCACCCTGCGGCCGGAGCAGATCAGCTTCGGCAAGCTCAACAACGTCCGCGAGGCCATCGAGATCTGTCGCACCGCGCGGACCATCCTCGGTGCCAACGGGATCTCGCTCGAATACCCCGTCATGCGGCACGCCACCAACCTCGAATCGGTCCTCACCTACGAGGGCACCGTCGAGATGCACCAACTGGTGCTGGGCAAGGCGCTCACCGGGCTCGACGCCTTCCGGTGAGGGCCCTGCCTAGCTCTGGTTGAAGAAGTCGCGCGAGCGGCCGCCGGGCTCGCCGCTCACGATCTGGGTGTCGGCCGGGGTCAGCAGGAAGACCCTGGTCGCCACCCGCTCGATCGAGCCGCGCAGCCCGAAGGTCAGGCCGGCGGCGAAGTCGACCACGCGCTTCGCGTCGCCCGGGTCCATCGAGGACAGGTTCACGATCACCGGGACGCCCTCGCGGAACAGCTCGCCGATTCCCCGCGCGTCACGGAACCCGTCGGGGGTGACCGTCGCGATGCGGCGGCCCTGCTCGACGGCGGACTCGGAGGCAACTCGGACGCGGGGGTCGGTGACCCACTGCTCGCCGGGACCGGCCACCGAACCCTGGGCCGCCTCCGCGTAGTCGTCGTCGTAGTAACGCTCGTCGTCGCTGTCCTCCACGAGACCCAGCCAGGCACTCGCCTTGCGCACCGAACCCATGGACGCCTCCTTTCACCGTGGTCAGTCTGTCTTCTCTCCGCTGCCCCTATGGTCGTCCATGATGCTGACAACGCGCCAAGTGGATAGCCGCCGCGCAGTGGTTTCGTGACGGTACTGGTGCAGAACATCCGTTGCACGGTCAAGGGTGCTGGCAGCTACCACTGCTGACTGAGTGAAAATACGACCGGTGCCCCCATGCGGGTGGCCGGTGGGGACGTACGGGTGAAGGACGCGGGTCGATACGATGCCCGGCAGGCACGCGTACGACACACGGGGGAAGCAGTTGTTCGGCATCGTCAGACCTTGCACCCACAGGCTGGGCGAGCGGTTCAAAGCGGAATGGATGGCTCATCTCTGTGGGCTGTGCCTGGCACTTCGCGGGGACCACGGCCAGTTCGCCAGGATCGTCACCAACTATGACGGGCTGCTCGTCTCCGTCCTGACGGAGGCTCAGTCGGGCCCCGCCCCCGGCGCCCGGCGCACCGCCGGCCCCTGTCCGCTGCGGGGGATGCGCACCGCGCCGGTGGCCAACGGCGAGGGTGCGCGGCTCGCCGCCGCCGTCTCGCTCGTCCTGGCCTCCGCGAAGGTGCGGGACCACGTGGCCGACCGGGACGGGCTGTTGGCCCGCGCCCCCATAGCCGCCGCCGCCCGCAAGGTGGCCCGCGGCTGGGACCGGGCCGGCGCCCGCACCGGGGCCTCGCTCGGCTTCGACACGGCCGTGCTCGTGGACGCCGTGGACCGGCAGGCCGGCATCGAGACGCTCGCAGGTCCCGGCACGCCGGTGCTCGTGGTGACCGAGCCGACGGAGACCGCCACGGCGGCCGCCTTCGCGCACACCGCGCAGTTGGCCGGACGGCCGGGCAACGCGCCCGCCCTCGCCGAGGCCGGCCGCTACTTCGGACGGCTCGCGCACCTGCTGGACGCCGTGGAGGACCAGGCGGCGGACGCCGCGGCCGGTGCCTGGAACCCGCTGACCGCCACCGGGACCTCCCTGGCCGAGGCCCGGCGGCTGTGCGACGACGCCCTGCAGGGCATCAGGCTCGCACTGCGCGAGGTCGAGTTCGCCGACGCCGGGCTCGCCCACCGGCTGCTGGTGCACGAGCTGCGCACCTCCGTCGACCGCGCCTTCGGGACCAGCAGCTGCGGGCACACGGCGACCGCGTCCACCGGACAGGGCGGCAACCCGTACCCGGGCGGGCCGTACGCGGGTGGCCCGTACGCGGCGGCGCCCCACGCGAACGGTCCGTACGCGGGCGGTCCCTACGGCGGTCCGTACGCGAACGGGAACCCCTACGGCGGCAATCCCTACGCCCCGGGCGCTCCCCCCGCGCCGGGCGGACCGGGGACGCCCCCGCCGCCCATGGGGCCGGGTGGCGGCGGTGGGGGCGGCGGCGGCCGCCCTCCGCAGAAGCCGCGGCGCGGGCTGCTCGCCGGGTGTGCGGTGGCCCTGGGGCTGTTCTGCACCTGCCAGCTCTGCTGCACCGAACACGAGGGGCCCTGGTCCCGGGAGAAGAAGCAGCCGTGGTGCGACAACTGCGACTGCGGCAACTGCAACTGTGACTGCGGCTGCGGTGACTGCTGCTGCTGTCCCTGCGACGGCTGCTGAGGCCTTTTTTCGGTTACTGAGCCTCTTCCTGGCTGAGCCTCTTCCTGGCTGAGGCCCTGTCAGGCCGCGGCCCTGACCGACGCGTCCGCAGGTCCGGACGGGGTACCCCGCGGTTCCCCGCCGGACCTGTGTGGAAGGGTTGAGCGGCATGAGCGATGACGCAGACGATCCGCCCGCCCAGTGGCGGAAATGGCACGAGCGACGGGCGGCCACCGTGTCCGCTCCCTACGGGCCCCTCGCGCTGACCGGTACCCACTGGCTCGCCGATTACCCGGAAGGTCGAATTCCGGCCGTTCCGGGGTTCTGGCGCACCACCGAGGCCTCGGTGGTGCTGGCCGCGGCACCGGAGGACTCCGTTCAGCTCGACGGCGAGCCCTTCACCGGTGAGGTGGTGCTCGGCGCCGACGAGGCCCCGCCCTCGCACGCGCGGCTCTCCGCCGGCCGGACCCGGCTCGTCGTGATCCGGCGGGAAGGGCAGTGGGCCGTACGCGTCTTCGACCCGGACTCCGAGACCCGCCGGGCCTTCGCCGGCATCGAGGCCTCCCCGTACGATCCCGCGTTCAGCCTGCCCGGGCAGTTCCGTCCGTACGGCGAGGACCGGACCGTCCAGGTGGAGAACGCGGACGGGCGGGCGCGCGGGCTCGGCCTCGGCGGGGAGCTGCGCTTCCCCTTCGAGGGCGTGGAGCACACCCTGCAGGTGGCCGTCGACGAGGAGGACGGCAGCCTCTGGGCCGTCTTCGGCGACGCCACCGGCGGACGCACCAGCTACCGCTTCCGTTTCCTCAAACCCGGTACCCCGGCCGAAGACGGTCGGATCACCGTCGATCTCAACCGTGCCCTGCTGCCCCCCTGCGCCTTCGCCGACCACTTCATCTGCCCCTTCCCGCCGCCCGGCAACACGCTGCCCTTCGAAGTGGCGGCAGGCGAGCGGCGGCTGAAAGGCGCCCTTGCCGACCGGTAACCGACGCCACCACACTCCCGACAGTGCTTGTCAGGGGCACGGCACAAAAACCTGCGCTCCCGTGTCCTGACTGCGCCTCACGGGCTCCGGCACCCCCACGACCGCCGGGCCCCCGACCCTCTCGGAGGACGAGAAGTGAGGATCAAGAGCATCACCCGTACCAGGCTGCTCGCGGCGGCCACCGGCCTGGCCGCCATCGCAGCACTCGCCGCCCCCACCGTGGCGAACGCGGACCCACAGGACGGCGGATTCAGCGCCGCGAGGCTGGCCTCGGCCGGCGCGTCCGTCCTGCGCGCCGACGTCGCGGGCACCGCCTGGCACACCGACCCCGCCACCGGAACCCTGGTGGTCACCGCCGACTCCACCGTCTCCGCCGCCGACCTCGCGAGAATCAAGCGGGAGGCCGGAGCCGACGCCGGGGCGCTGCGCATCGAGCGCACTCCGGGCAAGCTCACCAAGCTGGTCTCCGGCGGCGACGCGATCTACGCGTCGAGCTGGCGCTGCTCGCTCGGCTTCAACGTGCGCAGTGGAAGCAACTACTACGCCCTGACCGCCGGGCACTGCACCGACGGCGCCGGCACCTGGTGGAGCAACTCCGGCCGCACCACCGTCGTCGGCTCCACCGTCGGCTCCAGCTTCCCGAACAACGACTACGGCCTGATCAAGTACGCCAGCAACTCGCCGGTCCCGCCGGGCACCGTCGGCAGCCAGGACATCACCAGTGCCGTCAACGCCACCGTCGGCATGTCGGTGAAGCGGCGCGGCTCCACCACCGGCACCCACAGCGGTTCGGTGACCGGACTCAACGCCACCGTCAACTACGGCGGGGGCGACATCGTCTACGGCATGATCAGGACCAACGTCTGCGCCGAGCCCGGTGACAGCGGCGGTCCGCTCTACTCGGGCACCCGCGCGGTCGGCCTCACCTCCGGCGGCAGCGGCAACTGCTCCTCGGGCGGCACCACCTTCTTCCAGCCCGTGGTCGAGGCCCTCAACGCCTATGGCGTGAGCGTGTACTGACCTTCCCGGCGGTAGGAGACCCGCCCGGCCCGCGGCGCCACCGTGAGAGCCCCCGCCCGGAAGTCCGGGCGGGGGCTCGCTCTTCGGGGAAGAGGCGCGATGTGACCAGTGCACCTTCCGGACGGCGAGGCCCCTTCCCCGGCGCCGCGACGTCCTGAGGGCCGGGGCTGCGTGAGGGGCCGGGGCCGGGCCCGCGGTGTTCAGCGGGCCTCGGTTCCCTCGTCCGCGAAGCGGGGGACGGACGGGGCGTCGTCGGGGAGGCCGCTGCCCACCGCGGCCCCCGGCCGGCCCCCGCGGAAGAGCGCGCAGGCGATCGTGATCGCCGAGCCGGCCACCGCCCAGGCAGCCAGCACCAGCATCGGCCCGGTCGTGCCGTTGCCCTTGAAGTACGCGATGGAGCGCGCGGCGTACGTACCGGCGCCCGGCGGCAGGGCCGGGCCGATGGCCTGCCAGAACGGCGGCAGCAGAGGGTACGGGTAGGCGCCGCCCGCGCTCGGGTTGCCGAACACCACGACCAGCAGGATCGCGAGACCGATGCCGACCACGCCCGCCAGCCCCTGGAAGGCCAGGGTGATCGCGCCCACCGCGAAGACGACCAGCGTGCCCAGCCCCCACAGGGCCGTCAGCGAGCCGGGCAGCGCGCCCAGGACCGGGCCGGCGATGACCGCGCCGAGCAGTCCCGCGGCGATCGCGTACACGAGCAGCGCGCCGAGCCGGATGACGGCGCGGGCGGAGTTCGCGGGCCGGGCGCCGGCGCTGATGGCGAGGATCGCGGCGCACAGGTAGCCGCCCACGCACCAGCCGACGACCAGGTAGAAGGAGCTCAGGCCGCGGCTGTCGCCCCGGTCGGCCGGGGCCACGTCGGTGACCCGCACGGTCCGTCCCTGGGCCCTCTCCACCGCACCGACGATCTCTTCGAGGGCCTGCGAGAGGGAGGCCCCGCCGCCGGAAGCGACCAGCAGCCTGTCGGTCCGCCCGCCCGGGTCGACGATCAGCGCGCCGTCCACCTCCCGGTTCCCGATCATGCGGATCGCGGCGGCCTCGTCCTCGGCCGTACGGGGGTCGAGCGGCTTGCCGGGCAGGGCGGCGAGCCGCTGTACGGACTGCTCGGCCACCGGTGCGGCGGGCGCGGCCACGGCGATCGGGATCTCGCTCGGCTCGGGGTGGTGGAAGGCGCCGATGTACGAGGTGATGAAGGCGAGCTGGAGGGCCAGCACCCCCAGGACCAGCAGCGCTGCCCGGGTGGTCACGGCGTCCTTGATCTCGGCGAGGAAGCCGCCGGACGGACCTGCGTCGGTGCTCTCGGTGGGCTGGGTCATGCCCCCACGCTCGGCGCGCGGCGGACGCGTCGCAGCAGGGGCGGGCCGAACGGATGACCTTCTCAGGTGATCGAACAAGTGTTTCGCACGGATATTCGAATTGCTCTATGGTGGAGAGCGGGGGAGGTGTTCACACGAGGGAAGCAGGAGGCCGCGGGTGCCTGGTTTTACGCATCTGCACACCGTTTCGGGGTTCTCCATGCGCTACGGAGGCTCCCACCCGGAACGGCTGGCGGAACGTGCCGCAGAGCGGGGCATGGACGCCCTCGCCCTGACCGACCGCGACACCCTCGCGGGCGCGGTGCGCTTCGCCAAGGCCTCCGCCAAGGAGGGGATCCGCCCCCTGTTCGGGGTGGACCTCGCCGTATCGCCCCCGGTGGAGCCGGCCGGGCCGGGGGGCTCGGCCGGCCCCGCCGCGGAGGGCGCGCGTACCGGCGCCCGCGGACCCGGATCCGCAGGCCGGGCGGGGTCCGGCGAGGCCTCGTACCGGCGGCGCAACCCCGTCAAGGGCGGCGCCTTCGTCGACGAGTCCGCTCCCCGTGCGGTCTTCCTGGCCCGGGACGGGGCCGCCGGATGGGCCGAACTGTGCCGTATGGTCACCGCCGCCCACGCGGGAGCCGCCGAGGTCCCGCTGCTGCCCTGGAACGCCCTGCGCGGAGAGGGCGTCTTCGTCCTGCTCGGCCCCGGCTCCGAGGTGGGACGCGCCCTCGCCGCGGGCCGCCCCGACCGGGCCGCCCGGCTGCTCGCACCCTGGCGGGAGGTCTTCGGCGACTCCCTGCGCCTGGAGGCCGTCCACCACGGCCGCACCGGCACCGGGCCCGGCTCGCTCCGGCTGGCCGCCCGTACCGTCGGCTTCGCCGCCGAGCAGGGCGTCCGGGCCGTGCTGACCAATGCCGTCCGCTACGCGGACCCCGGCCAGGGCCCCGTCGCCGACATCCTCGACGCGGCCCGCCGCCTGGTCCCCATCGACTCCCGCGCCCCCCTCGACAGCGGCGAACGCTGGCTCAAGGCCCCGGCCGCCATGGCCGAGGCCGCCGACCGGATCGCCCGGGCCGCCGGCCTGCGCCCCGCCGACGCGCGGCGCCTCCTCGCGGAGACCCGGCACACGGCCGAGGCCTGCGCGGTGGACCCCGAGGACGACCTCGGCATGGGATCGGTGCACTTCCCCGAGGCCCGCCTCGTCGGTGCGGCCCACCGCAGCGCCCAGCGGGTCCTGGCCTCCCGCGCCTCGGCGGGCATGGTGCTGCGCGGCTACGCGGACGACCGCGCGTACTGGGAGCGCATGCACCACGAGCTCGACATCATCGCCTACCACGGCTATGCCTCGTATTTCCTGACGGTCGCCCAAGTAGTGGACGACGTACGGGAGATGGGTATCCGGGTGGCCGCCCGGGGCTCCGGCGCCGGCTCCCTCGTCAACCACCTGCTCGGCATCGCGCACGCCGACCCCGTCGCGCACGGCCTGCTGATGGAGCGCTTCCTGTCCAAGCGCCGGCGCGTCCTGCCCGACATCGACATCGACGTGGAGTCCGCCCGCCGGCTGGAGGTCTACCGGCGGATCATCGGCCGGTTCGGCGCCGAGCGCGTCGCCACCGTCTCCATGCCCGAGACCTACCGGGTCCGGCACGCCATCCGCGACGTCGGCGCCGCCCTGTCCATGGACCCGGCCGTCATCGACCGGCTGGCCAAGTCCTTCCCGCACATCCGGGCCCGCGACGCCCGCGCCGCGCTGCAGGAGCTGCCCGAACTGCGCGACGTGCGCGGGGAGTCGTACGGGCGGCTGTGGGAGCTCGTCGAATCGCTGGACGCGCTGCCGCGCGGGATCGCCATGCACCCGTGCGGGGTGCTGCTCTCCGACGCCTCCCTGCTCGCCCGCACGCCGGTGGTGCCCACCAGCGGCGAGGGCTTCCCCATGTCCCAGTTCGACAAGGACGACGTGGAGGAGCTCGGGCTGCTCAAGCTCGACGTGCTCGGCGTGCGGATGCAGTCCGCGATGGCCCATGCGGTCGCCGAGATCAAGCGCGGCACGGGGCAGGAGCTCGACCTGGACGACCCGGCGCAGGTGCCGCCGGGGGACCGGGCCACCTACGAGCTGATCCGCTCGGCCGAGACGCTGGGCTGCTTCCAGATCGAATCGCCGGGCCAGCGCGATCTGGTGGGGCGGCTCCAGCCGTCGACCTTCCACGACCTGGTCGTCGACATCTCCCTCTTCCGGCCCGGGCCGGTGGCCGCCGACATGGTGCGGCCCTTCATCGCGGCCCGGCACGGGCGGGCGCCGGTGCGCTTCCCGCACCCGGACCTGGCCGAGGCGCTGCGCGAGACCTACGGGGTGGTGGTCTTCCACGAGCAGATCATCGAGATCGTGCACGTCATGACCGGCTGCGGACGGGACGAGGCGGACCGGGTGCGGCGCGGGCTGTCCGACCCGCAGTCGCAGGGGCGCATCAAGGTCTGGTTCGCGGCGAAGGCGGGCGAGCGCGGCTACCCGGTCGAGGTGATCGCCCGGACCTGGGAGATCGTGGAGGCCTTCGGCTCGTACGGCTTCTGCAAGGCGCACGCGGTGGCCTTCGCGGTGCCCACGTACCAGTCGGCGTGGCTGAAGGCGCACCACCCGGCGGCCTTCTACGCGGGGCTGCTGACCCACGACCCGGGGATGTACCCGAAGCGGCTGCTGCTGGCGGACGCGCGGCGGCGGGGCGTGCCCGTGCTGCCGCTGGACGTGAACCGGTCGGCGGCCGCCCATCGCATCGAACTGGTGTCCGATCCGGCCGGTGCGTGGGGGCTGCGGCTCGGGCTGTCCGACGTCCACGGCATCAGCGAGGCCGAGGCGGGCCGCATCGAGGCCGGGCAGCCGTACGCGTCCCTGCGCGACTTCTGGGACCGGGCCCACCCGGGCCGGCCGGTGGCCGAACGGCTGGCCCAGGTCGGGGCGTTGGACTCGTTCGGCGCCAACCGGCGCGACCTGCTGCTGCACTTGACGGAACTGCACGGAGCGCAGCGGGCGGCCGGGGTGCGCGGACCCCAACTCCCGCTGGAGGGAGGCCGGTCCACGGCCTCCGTCGGCCTGCCCGACCTGACCGAGGCGGAACGGCTCAGCGCCGAGCTGGGCGTCCTCGGCATGGACGCCTCACGGCACCTGATGGCGGACCACCACGACTTCCTGGCCGAGCTGGGGGTGATCCCGGCACGGCGGCTGCGCGAGGCCGGGCACGGGCAGACGGTCCTGGTCGCGGGTGCCAAGGCGGCCACACAGACCCCGCCGATCCGGTCCGGGAAGCGGGTCATCTTCACGACGCTGGACGACGGGACGGGCCTGGTCGACCTGGCCTTCTTCGACGACAGCCACGAGCGGTGCGCGCACACCGTCTTCCATTCCTTCCTGCTGCTGGTACGGGGCGTCGTGCAGCGGCGGGGCCCGCAGAGCCTGAGCGTGGTCGGGGCGGCGGCGTGGAACCTGGCGGAACTGGTGGACCTGCGCACGGCCGGCGGCCTGGAGGCGGTCGCGGCCCGGCTGGCCTCCGGCGACGGCGGGCCGGGGAACGGGTCCGGCGACGGGAGCCGGAAGGGGTCCGACGGCGCAGGCGCCGGGGGCGGCCCGGCCGAGGACGCGGCCACGGCCCCCGCGGGCTCCGGCCGCCGCATCCGCATGACCACGGGGTACGAGATGAACCCGTGGGCCGACCTCCAGCCGCCGGGCACCGGCCCCGCGACCGGCCGCAAGCTCTGGCACTCCAGCCCGGGGAGCGCGGGATGAGCATGGCTGCGGACGTAGGCGCGGGCGCGGCACCCGGCGCGGGCGCGGGCTCGGCAACCGGCGCGGTTGCGGGCTCGGCAACCGGCGCGGTTGCGGGTGCGGGCTCGGGCGCGGTTGCGGCCTTGGGCTCGGGCGCGGGCACGGCAACCGGCACGGCTCCCGGCGCCGTCGTGGCCTGTGTGCGGATGCATCCCGCCGACGGGTCGCCGCTCGGGGCGCCGCAGTACGCCGGGGTGCTCGCGCTGCTCGGCGGTCTCACACCGGCCGTGCAGGCGCTGCCGCCCGACGGGGCCCTCGCCGACGTGCGGGCCGCGCTGCGGTACTTCGGCTGCGACGCCGACCGGCTGGCCGCCGTGATCCGGGTCCGGTCCCTCGCCCTGTACGGCGTGGACTGCACGGTCGGCGTGGCCGGCAACCCCATGCTGGCCCGGGCGGCGGCCCGCGAGGCCCGGCCCGGGGCGACCCTGGTGGTCCCCGACGAGCCCGCCGCCGTCCGGGCGTTCCTGGCCGGCAAGCCCGTCACCGCCCTCGACGGGGTCGGCCCCAAGGCCGCCCGCACCCTGTGCTCCTACGGCCTCGACTCCGTGGGCCGGGTCGCCGCCGCCCCGCCCGCCGCCCTGCGGCGCATCCTGGGCGCCCGGCTCGGCCGCGAGGTCCAGGAGCGCGCCCTCGGGATCGACCGCACCCCCGTCCGGCCGGGCGCGGCCGCCCGCGCCCTCGCCGCCGAGCGCGCCTTCGACCGGGACGAGCTGGATCCCGTACGGCACCGGCGGGCCCTGCTCTCGCTGGCCGATGAGCTCGGCACGAAGCTCCGTACGCTCCGTACACAAGAACAGGGCCGGGGCCACGTCTGCCGCACCCTCTCGCTCACCGTCCGCTGCGCCGACCGCACCACGCTCACCCGGACCCGCACCCTGGCCGAACCCACCGCGCACTCCGCCGCCCTGACCGCCACGGCCTACGCCCTCTACGAGGGCCTCGGCCTGCAGCGGGCCCGGATCCGCGCGCTGTCCCTGCGGGCCGAAGGACTGGTCCCGGCCGAACGTGCCGCGCGGCAGCTCAGCCTGGACCCCGAGGACGAGAAGGCCCGCCGCCTGGAGGCCGTCACGGACCGCGTCCGCGCCCGGTTCGGGCCGCAGGCCATCGCCCGTGGCTCGCTCGCGGCCTGAGGGAGCATCGAGAACCGCAGGACACGCCATTTTTTACCGACGCGTAACTTCCCTGTGTTGCTACTCACCCGTAATTTAGCGGCAGCAGCGCCCCTTGTGATCCGGATCACGGGACGAACCCCCACGCTCCATCCCCTTGACTCACCCGCAAGGAGATCACACGATGCTGCCCTGGAGACGCCTGCTCCGCCCGCTGGCCGTCCTCACCC
The DNA here is from genome assembly GCF_040651925.1 of Streptomyces sp. NPDC048349. Classification (NCBI taxonomy): domain Bacteria; kingdom Bacillati; phylum Actinomycetota; class Actinomycetes; order Kitasatosporales; family Streptomycetaceae; genus Streptomyces; species Streptomyces sp. NPDC048349. Next base: position 62,169 of record NZ_JBEZLA010000043.1, read on the forward strand.
TCACCGCCGCCGCGCTCGTCGCCCCCACGGGCGCCGCGCAGGCCGCGACCGCACCCAGCAGCGGCTGGAACAACTGGTCCTGCAAACCGTCCGCCGCGCATCCGCGCCCCGTCGTCCTCGTGCACGGCACCTTCGGCAACTCGTGGGACAACTGGCTCGGCCTCGCGCCGTACCTCGTGCACCGCGGCTACTGCGTCTACTCCCTCGACTACGGGCAACTGCCCGGCGTGCCCCTGTTCAACGGGCTCGGCCCCATCGACAAGTCCGCCGAACAGCTCGACGTCTTCGTCGACAAGGTGCTCGCCGCCACCGGCTCCGCCAAGACCGACATCATCGGGCACTCCCAGGGCGGCATGATGCCGCGCTACTACCTGAAGTTCCTCGGCGGCGCGCAGAAGGTCAACGCCCTGGTCGGGCTCGCCCCCGACAACCACGGCACCACCCTGCTCGGATTCACCAAGCTCCTCCCGTACTTCCCCGGCGCCGAGGACCTGATCAGCACCGCCACCCCGGGCCTCGCCGACCAGATCGCCGGATCCGCCTTCCAGCAGAAGCTGAACCAGGGCGGGGACACCGTGCCCGGCGTGAAGTACACGGTGATCGCCACCAAGTACGACGAGGTGGTCACGCCGTACCGGAGCGCGTTCCTGGACGGACCGGACGTCAAGAACGTCGTACTCCAGGACCTGTGTCCCCTGGACCTGTCGGAGCACGTCACCATCGGGCTCACCGACCGGATCGCCTGGCACGAGGCGCTGAACGCCCTCGACCCGGCACACGCCGAACGGACCACGTGCGCCTCGGTCTTCGACTGAGGCGCACGCGGCCCGCAGGGAGGTGAACCAGAGGCGGCCGCGGTGATCCGCGGCCGCACCCGGCTACCGCTGGGTGGTGCCACCGGTCGCACGGCGGCGGGCGAGCCCGAACAGCACGGCCGCGCCGACGGCCAGGACACCGGCGCCACCGATCGCGATCGCGGGGGTGGCGCTGCTGCCGCCCGTCTCCGCGAGGTTGTCCCTCTGCGGGGACGGGGACGGGGCCGACGACGGGACCGCCGCCGCGGCCGCGTTCCCGTTCGTCTTCGGGTCGTTGTCGCCGTGGCCGTTGTGCTCCACGGTGGACTTGCCGGCGCCGTCGGCGATCTGCTGGTCCGTCGGGGCCGAGGGCCCGTCGGAGGGCGCCTCGGCCGGCTTGCCGTCGCCGGGCTTCGCCTCGCCCGGCCCGCCGCTCGGCTTGGCGCTGGGCTTGCTGCTCGGCTTGGGCCCCGAACCGCCGTTGTCCTTCCCGAAGACCACGTCCGAGCAGGTGTAGAAGGCCTCGGGGCTGTCCGAGCGCTGCCAGATGCTGTAGATCAGGTGGCGGCCGGACTTCTGGGGGACGGTCCCGGAGAACACGTAGTCGCCGTTCTGCATGCCCGGGTCGGTGACCTTCGCGAACGGCGCCGGCTCCAGGTCCGACCACGCGAGCGGCTTCGCGGGGTCGTACCCGTCCTTCGTCACGTACAGCTCGAAGGAACCCTTGTGGGGGGCGGTCCCCTTGTAGCGGAAGGTGTGCGGGCCCGCCGTCATCCGGCTCGCGGGCCAGTCGGCGCGCGCCAGGTCCAGGCCCTGGTACTTGTCGTTGCCCGCCGAGCAGAGCTGCCCGTTGGGGATCAGCGCCCGGTGGTTGCCGGCCGCGTTGGCGATGTTCACCGCGTTCCAGTCGTAGAACGCCTGCGCCCCGCTCGCCGCGACCGCCGCCTTGCACGCCGGGGTCCTCGGGGACTCCGGGCCCTCCGCGTAGCACGCCGCCACCCGGCTGACCGGGTCCGTCATCGAGCCGTGCGCGGCCGCGGGAACGGCGGCGTACGCGGCCACCGCGAGCGGGGCGAGGCCGGCGGAGGCGATGCGGGTCAGCGTCACGGTACGGCGGCGTACGGGCATGGTGGATCTCCTTCGGGCACAAGGCAGGGGCGGGCCAGCGGAATCGAATCGGGCCCTGCGGCGCCGCCCCCCGACGGCGCCACATCGGCCCTTCCTGTCCTGGCCCGGCCAAGCTAGCCGCCCGGACCCCGCGTTTCCCCGTGATCGGCCCCCGGAAGGTGATCCTTAGGCTCCGCTTAAGGAAGCGCTAAGCGGGGCCTACAGAAACCACCGCCCCGGGCCCCCTCAGGCGAGGAGCGCGGCGAGGCCCGCCGCGGTTCTGGCCTGGTCGTCCAGGGTGTCGAGGGCGCGGACGGCCTGCGCGGCGGCCTCCGGGTCGCTCGTGGCGAGCCCGCTCCGGGCGAACTCGTCCTCGTCCAGGCGCAGTACGCGCGTCCCGTCCGCGGAGACCCACAGGTCGAGGTCCAGGTCCTCCACGAGGAGCTCCCCGTCGCGCAGCACGGCCGGGCGGGTGACGTCGCAGTACCAGCCCTTGAGGACCCCGTCGCCGGTCCACACCTCCTTGACGGCGTACCAGCGGGTCCGCCAGAAGTGCTCGACGAACACGTCGCCCGGCTCGAAGCGCACGAAGCCGAAGTCCCGTACGCCCTCGGCCGCCCAGGGGGCCCGCACGGAGATGCGGTCGCCGTCGTCGGCGACCTGCGTCGCCGGGTAGCGGATCTTGACGCGGCCCGCCTTGGCCAGGACGACGGTCAATTGCCGGCTCACAGTGTCTCCAGTCGTTTCGTGTAGCGCGTCTCGGTCGCGCAGATCTCGTACCCGAACCACGTGTTGATGGCGAGCATCGGACCGTTCTCGGCGTCGTTGCCGGTGAAGGCCTCGGTGTACCCGGCCGCGCGGGCCCGGTGCAAGGACGCCGTCTTGGCGAGTTTGGCCAGGCCCCGGCCGCGGAAGGCGCGCAGCGTGCCGGTCATCGCCGAGGCGTAGCGGGTGGCGCCGTCGGTCTGGGCGGCGGTGAAGGCGGCCACAGCGCCGTCGACCAGGACGACGGTGGTCAGCTCCTTGTCGAGGGACGGGCTGTTCCACGTGTGCGCGAGCCAGTCCTCGTAGTCGTCGAAATCCGATGCCAGATCGCCCGGTTCGTCGGACGAGGTCTCCGCGTCGGCCAGGAACAGCGGCCGCGGGTCGGAGGCGAAGGCGGAGGCGGGCCGCAGCTCGACCCCGGTCGGCAGGACCTGGGGGAGCGGGGGCAGCGCGGCCGCGGCCAGGTCCAGGCGCAGGAAGTGCGCGGACCGGCTGGCGCGATAGCCGCGCCGCTCGGCGAAGGCCCGGGGGGCGGGCTCGTCGAGGACCCAGGCGTAGGTGTCCACCGCGCCCCGGGCGGCGAGGTGCGCCTCCGCCGTGCGGAGCAGCCGGCTGCCGGCGCCCAGGCCGCGGTGCGCGGGGTCGACGTACGTGTTGACGTACGAGCGGCCCGGCTCGGGGCTGTCGTAGGCCACCCCGACCTGGGCGGTGCCGATGACCAGGCCGTCCTCGGTCTGCGCCACCAGGAGGCGGAAGTGCGCCGCGGGGTGGGCGGAGTCGACCTCGAAGGCGACCCCGGCGGCGGTGGTGATCAGGAAGGGCAGGGCCGAGCGGCGCACCCGTACGACGGACTCCGCGTCCGACGGGTCGTGCGGGCGCAGGTCGCGGATCAGAACGGTCATGGGGCCGACGCTACGGGCGCACGCGCGTCCGGCGCCTCCCAATTACCCGGCGATGGTGGACAATCGGCCCGTGACCTCGACGAACCTGAAGATCACCATCAACCCGGCTGCCGGCTCGGCCGCGCCGTACGAACAGCTGCGCGCACAGATCGCCGACGGTGCCCGGTCGGGCCGGCTGCCCGCGGGGCTGAAACTGCCGACGGTGCGGGGACTGGCGGAGGAACTGGGACTCGCCGCCAATACCGTGGCCAAGGCGTACCGGGCGCTCGAGGCGGACGGGGTGATCGAGACGCGGGGCCGGAACGGGACGTTCATTGCCGCGGCGGAGGGCGAGTCCCGTGAGGCCGCCGCCGCCGCGCAGGCGTTCGCGGACCGGGCGCACCGGCTGGGCCTGACCGAGGCCGACGCCCTGTCGGCCGCGGCCGAAGCCCTGCGCGCCCGCTACGCCGCCGACTAGGGGGTGTCTGACGGAGGTCCGTGGTGAAGGAGCGGTGTCCGGTGCGTGCTCTCGGCGTGCCGGCCGGATGCCCCCGTACTGGACGTACTT
>NZ_JBEZLA010000044.1:0-65736 GCF_040651925.1 Streptomyces sp. NPDC048349
GGCGGCGGCGCACCCGCCCCCCCGCCCCGCGAAGGGCCGCACCCCCGGGGGTGCGGCCCTTCGCGGCGTGCCGGGATCAGAGCTTCGAGAGCTCGTCCACCAGGTCGTCCAGCCCCAGCGAACCCTGCGACAGGGCCGCCATGTGCCAGGCCTTCAGGTCGAAGGAGTCACCGTGCGCGGCCCGGGCGTTGTCCCGGCCCAGCAGCCAGGCACGCTCGCCGAGCTTGTAGCCGATCGCCTGACCGGGCATCGACAGGTACCGGGTCAGCTCGCTCTCGACGAAGTCCGCGGGCCGGCCGCTGTGCAGGCCGAAGAACTCCTGCGCGAGGTCGGGGGTCCAGGTCTCGCCCGGGCGGAACGGCGAGTCCGCCGGGATCCGCAGGCCCAGGTGCATGCCGATGTCCACGATGACCCGCGCCGCGCGCATCATCTGGCAGTCCAGGTAGCCCAGGCGCTGCTCCGCGTCCTTGAGGTAGCCCAGCTCGTCCATCAGGCGCTCCGCGTACAGCGCCCAGCCCTCGGCGTTGGCGCTGACCATGCCGACCGTGGCCTGGTAGCGCGAGAGCTGGTCCGCGACGTGGGTCCACTGCGCGAGCTGGAGGTGGTGGCCCGGCACGCCCTCGTGGTACCAGGTGGAGACCAGGTCGTACACCGGGAACCGGGTCTGGCCCATGGTGGGCAGCCAGGTGCGGCCCGGACGGGAGAAGTCCTCCGAGGGGGCGGTGTAGTAGGGGGCCGCGGCGCCGCCGGGCGGGGCGATGCGGGACTCCACCTTGCGTACGCGCTCGGCGAGTTCGAAGTGCGTGCCGTCGAGGTTCTCGATGGCCTCGTCCATGATGCCCTGCAGCCAGGCCCGGACCTCGTCCACGCCCTCGATGTGGGTGCCGTGCTCGTCGAGGTGGCGCAGCGCGTCCCAGGGACCGGCGCCGGGCAGGATCTTGGCCGCCTCGGTCTTCATCTCGGCCAGCAGCCGGTGGTACTCGGACCAGCCGTAGGCGTACGCCTCGTCCAGGTCCAGGTCCGTGCCGTTGAAGTAGCGCGACCAGCGCTTGTACCGCTCGCGGCCGACGGTGTCCGGCCTGCCCTCGACGGCCGGTGCGTACACCGACTCCATCCAGTCGCGCAGTTCGGCGACGGACGCGGTCGCGGCGGCCGCCGCCGCGTCCAGCTCGGCGCGCAAGGCGTCCGGGCCCGCGGAGGCGAAGTCCTCGAAGAAGGCGGGCTCGTCGCCGTCCTGGCCGGCCCAGGCGGCGAGCTGGCCGATCATGGTGGCGGTGGGGCGCGGACCGCCGTACAGGCCGCGCTCCAGACCGAGGGCGAGGCTCTCGCGGTAGCCGGCGAGCGCGGCCGGTACGGCGCGCAGCCGCTCGGCGATCGCCGCCCAGTCCTCGTCGGTGTCGGCGGGGGTCAGCGTGAAGACCTCGCGGACGGCGTGCACGGGGCTGTGGATGTTGCTGACCGCGCACAGGTCCTCGTCGGCCTCGTGGACGGCGAGTTCGGCCGTGAGGCGCTCGCGCAGCAGGCGGGCGCAGCGGCGCTCGGCGTCGCTGTCGGCGCCGGGCCGCTGCTCTGCGGCGTCGAGGCGGGCGAGGGTGGTCCGGGCGAGTGCGGCGACGGCGGCGCGGCCGGCCGGGGAGAAGTCCGGGAGCTTGCCGGAGCTGGCGGCGACACCGAGGTAGGTCCCGGTGATCGGGTCGAGGGCGATCAGGTCGTCGACGTACGCGTCGGCCACCTGGCGGGGCAGCCTGGTGTCGCTGCCGTGGTGGAGGGTCTCTGACATGGGGACATCTTCGTACGCGAGACGCGGTCGCGTCATCACCGTTTGGCGCGGACCTGCTGACGTAAGCGGGCCTGCTGGCGCATGCGGGCCCGCTGGCGTGCGCGGATCTGCTGGTGTGCGCGGGCCCGCTGGCGTACGAGCACCTGCTGGCGTGCGCGGCCCGGTCTGCGGGCCGGGGCGGCGTCGTGCGGCCCCGGCCCGCCCCGCCGGTGACGGAGAGGGGGCCGGGGGTGCCGCCCGGGGGCGGCCCGGTCGTGGCCGGAGTGTCAGCGCCGGTGGTGGGGGATCTGGCCCTGCTGCTCGCGCGGGAGCTCGTACGGGAGCTCGTACGGGAGCTGCGGGACGACCGCGGCGGCGTCCAGCCGGGCGGTGATCACCAGGGTGCCCTCCTCGATTTGGTAGTCCAGGGGCAGGCCCAGGCCGCGCATGGCGGCGACCATGCCGGTGTTGGAGGCGCGGGTGACGGCGTACACGCTGTCGCAGCCGGCCTCGACGGCCATGGAGATGAGCCGGCGCAGCAGTTCGGAGCCGATGCCGCGTCGCTGCCAGTCGTCCTCGATCAGCAGGGCGACCTCGGTCTCGTCCCCGTCCCACAGCAGGTGGCCGAGGGCGACGAGCTTGCCGGACGCGGTGGTCGCGGCGAGGGTGCGGCCGAAGCGGGGGCTCAGCAGGTGGCCGAGGTAGGCGTCGGCGTCGGCGACCGGGCCGTGGTAGCGCAGGCCGAGCGTGCGTTCGGAGCAGCGGTCGTGCATGGCGCGGGCCGCCGCCTGGTCGGAACCGTCGGCGCGGCGCACGGTGATCTCGTTGCCCTCAGGCAGGGTCAGCACGTCCTGGCTGCGGGGCACGCGGGGGCCGAGGCGGGCGTCGAGCTCGACGAGGGCGCGGGCGCGGGCGAACTCGGTCGGGGTGAACGGCAGGTAGGGCCGCTCCACGGTGATCGCGCCGCCGGACGGGTCGCGCAGCCGCATGACCGTGGCTTCCAGGACACCCTCGACCGGGGCGTCGGCGCCGGAGTTGGGGCGGCCGGAGAGGGTGGTCGCCGGGATGGAGTGGATCGTGCAGCGGCCCAGGAGCTGGCGCAGTGCCAGGGGGAGTTCGGCGGCGTCCAGGGCGGTCCGGGTGGCCAGGCCCAGGACCCGGGTCGGGGTGTCCACCAGGTCGTGGGCGTCGGCGCGCTCGATCCAGGTGCTGTGGCCGCCGGCCCGGGCGATGGCGCGGGTGAGATCGGTGGAGGGCAGCCGGTGCGGGGCGCGCAGCAGGAACTCGTCGACGGTGCCGCCCTCGGGGAGCGGGTGCGTCTGCAGGGTGAGGATGTCCACGCCGCTGCGGGCGAGGGCGGTGCAGAGCGCGGCCAGGGAGCCGGGCTCGTCACGGACGGTGGTGCGCATCCGCCACAGGGCGGAGGCGGCCGCCTCCGCGTCGGGGGTGGCGGGCCCGGACGGGCTCGGATCGCCGGGCGCTGTGCCGTCTGGCGGCGGCGCATGGCTGTGTCGCCGCGCCCACCAGGTGTGGAAGGCCGCGGTCACCAGCAGTGCGACGGCCGAGGCGACCAGCAGGATCGGGCCCCTCGGGCCGTGCACGACCAGATTGGCGATGGCGTCGGCGACCGCGACGGCGCAGAAGAGCGCGGCGAGTTCGACGACGTCGCGGCGCCAGTGGTGGCGGTGGAGACGGTGGGCAGAGGCAACACTACGGTCAGTCATGCAGACCACTGTGGCGCAAGGGTGTTGCGTGATCACGAACGGTCTGTGACCGACTGGTTAAGTGTCCATCTGGTTGATTTCACATGGTTTTCCCGGTTAGTGGGCACGGTTCGTGCTTATTGGCCCACGTGGCCGGGCTGGAGCGTCCTGCTGAACAGGACGCCGCCGCCCTCGCGCCGCAGCCGGACGGTGAGTTCCCCGCTGCCACCGTCGATGTCGACTTCGCCGTAGTACGGAGGGTTCTCCGACGGGGACATGTTGGCGAGCGGAGCCGACTGGACGAAGGCCGTCTGCGGGCCGAAGGTGGCGTCGAGCCGCCCGGCCGGGAAACCGCCGGCCCCGATCGGGCCGGAGACGAACTCCCAGAACGGCGCGAAGTCGGTGAAGGCCGCCCGCTCGGGCGCGTAGTGGTTCGCGGCCGTGTAATGGACGTCGGCGGTGAGCCACAGGGTGCCGGTGATGCGCTGGTGCTTGATGTGGCGCAGGAGTTCGGCGATCTGGAGCTCACGGCCCAGCGGGGCTCCGGGGTCGCCCTGGGCCACGGCCTCGAAGTCAGCCGCGCCGTCGGGGACGACGATGCCCAGCGGCATGTCCGCGGCGATGACCTTCCACGTGGCGCGGGACCGCGACAGCTCGCGCTTGACCCACGCCAGCTGCTCGGGGCCGAGGATGCCGATGGGGTCCTCGGTCTGGGTGCCGGGGGTGTTGGCGCCCCGGTAGGTGCGCATGTCGAGCACGAAGACGTCGAGCAGCGGGCCGTAGCGCATCACGCGGTACATCCGGCCCTCGGCGCGGCCGCCGCGCAGGTCGGTGACGGGGAAGTACTCGCCGAAGGCCTGACGGGCCCGGGCGACGAGGACGTCGGCCTCCCTGACGGTGTAGCGGGGATCCTCGATCAGCTGGCCCGGGTACCAGTTGTTGCGCACCTCGTGGTCGTCCCACTGGGCCAGGACCGGGACCTGGGCGTTGAAGGCGCGCAGGTTGCGATCGAGCAGGTTGTAGCGGAAGTTCCCGCGGAACTCGGCGAGGGTCTCGGCGACCTTCGACTTCTCCTCGGTGGTGACGTTGCGCCACACGCTGCCGTCGCGCAGGGGGACGGCGGGCTGGATCGGCCCGTCGGCGTAGATCGTGTCCCCGCTGAAGAGGAAGAAATCGGGGTCGCGCAGCCGCATCTCCTCGAAGACGCGGTACCCCCCGAGGTCGGGGTTGATGCCCCAGCCCTGGCCCGCCAGGTCACCCGACCACAGGAAGCGCACGTCGTGGCGGCGGGAGACGGGGGTGGTGCGGAACGTGCCGCAGACCGGCTCGCCCGTGCGGCGCGGGTCGTCGGGGTCGGCCAGCACCACCCGGTAGTGGATCTGCCGGCCGGGCGGCAGGTCGCGCAGGACGGTGGTGCCGGTGAAATCACCGGACGGGCCGAGCAGCGGCCCGCGGTGGCGGCGTACGGCGTAGCGGAACGCCTTGCTCGGGGAGGTGTCGACATACATCCGTGCGGGGCGGTCGGAGCGGGTCCAGACTGTGGCCGAGTGGGCGGTGATCTCGCCGGACTGCACGCCCCACCGTGCCTGCGGGCGCCCCGATCGGGCGAAGGCGGGGGCGGCGAGCGCGGGGGCGGCGAGGGCAGGGGCGGCGAGCGCAGGGGAAGCGAGGGCAGGGGCGGCGAGCAGCGCGGAGGACAGGGCGAGGGAACCGCCGAGCAGGGTGCGTCGGGTGTGCGGGTTCGATGCCATCGGTGGGTCTCCAGGGCCGGCGGGATCGGGCCGGACCAGCGTGCCGCCACACCCCGGCCCGGCCGCGACCGCCACGCGAACCCGGGATGAACAGCCGTCAGCAGCTCACGCGCGCAGAGGCGTCGCCGCGCTGCGGGCCGTGTCCAGGACCACCCGGGCGACCAGGGCGGGATCGTCGCTCATCGGTACGTGGCCGCAGCCGGGGAGCCGCACCAGCCGGGCGCCGGGGACGGTGTGCTTGGCGCGCACGCCCTGGCGGCGCAGGAGCAGCCGGTCGCGGGTGCCCCAGGCGATGGTGACCGGCAGACCGGGCACGTCGTCGGTGAACCGTACCGAACCGCCCGCGGCCAGGGTCTTCTCGAACCCGGTGGCATGGCGCAGGGCGAGGGTCTCGGCGACCACGGCGTCCGGCGAACGGCGGGCCGGGCGGGCGTAGATGGTGCCGGTGAGCGCGGCGCGGCCGGCGGCGGCGTGCGCGAGGCGCTCCAGTGCGGGGCGGGGCAGCGCCCGTGCGCCGGCGCGCATCGCGAGGAGGGTGGCGAAGGCGTAGCGGCGCTCGCCCTCGGTCCAGAACCCGGCGGGGGAGAGCGCGGTGACCGACCGGGCCAGGCCGATCCGGCCCATTTCGAGCGCGAGCAGGCCGCCGAGCGAGTTGCCCGCGACGTGCGGGCGCTCGACGCCGAGCGCGGCGCAGAGCGCCCCGAGGGCGGGGGCGACGGTGTTCAGGTCGTACGGGACCCCCTCGGGCAGCGGCTCCGAGACGCCGAAGCCGGGCAGGTCGACGGCGATCACGTCGTGCTCGGCGGCCAGGATGTCGGTCACCGGGTGCCAGGCCTGGAGGTGGTGGCCGATGCCGTGCAGGAGGAGGAGCGGTTCGCCCGCGCCCTTGCGTTCATAGGCGGCGGTGGCAGTGCGCGGGCCCAGCGGCGAATCGATGGTGAACGAGACCGTGGCGGTCATGCTGCTCCTCGTCGGGTGGGGTGGACGCGTACGAGACGGGCTGTCAGTAGTAGCCACCGCCATGATTACCGTCCGGTAGCCCTTGACTACAAGCCTTTGGGGCTATCCGGCTGCACGAGAACATCCCGTGAACGGCTTGATACCCGTGCCCGATCTGCCCGGCACAGGCCCGAGCATTGGTCTTGACCAAGGGGGTGCACCGTCCTATCGTCGCAGGGATAGTGCAGGAACCTTTAATAAACAAGGGCGCGGAACTGCCGCTGGAACACACGGCGAGTGCAGCGATGGCAGGAGGATTCAGGGTGGGGACCACGCAGCTCGAAACGGTGCCGGAGCCGAAGTACTGGCACCTCAAGACCGTCCTCAGCGAGGCGCTCGACCAGGACTTCGCCGTGGGCGAGGTACTGCCCAACGAGCGTGAACTCGCAGCCCGTTTCGGAGTGGCCCGCGCGACCCTGCGTCAGGCGCTGGAGCAGCTCGAGCTCGAAGGACGCCTGCAGCGCCGCCGCGGTGTCGGCACCACGGTCGCCCCGCCGCGCGTGGGTGTGGCCGTCGGCAGCACGCAGCAGGGCTGGCCCGGCGAGGGCGTCGACGGCTGGGAGCCGGTGGACGCGGGCGAGGGCCTGCCGTCGGCCGCGGTCCTCAAGCTGCTCGGTGCGGGCGGGGCCGCGGGTGCCGGGGCGGATGCGGGCTCGGCCTTCGCCGCCGACCAGCCCGTCCACACGGTCCGCCGCACCCGGGTCACCCAGGGCCAGGTCGTCGCCGCCGAACTCCTCTACGTCCCGGCCGCCTCCGTGCCCGGACTCACCGCCATCGAGGCGCCCAGCGGGCCCGCCCGCGCGCGTGCCGTCCTGCGCGAACTCCAGCGGCTGGTCCTGGAGGGTCAGGACCGCTCGGTGGAGCTCGGCTCCGCCCGGGCCGACGACGCCAAGGAACTGGACCGCCTGCCCGGCGCCCCCGTGCTCGTGGTCACCACGCGGTACTTCACCGCGGCGGGCACGGCCGCCGTCTCGGTGGCCACCTACCGCGCCGACACCTGCCGCCTGACCTTCGGCGACTCGGGCGACGTCGAGATCACCCACGAGCCGCGCGTCGCCTCCTGACACGGCCCGAGCCGCCATCCGTCCGTATCGGCCCGAACCCGCCCCGACGAAGACGCCCGCCGACGCCGGACCCTGTTCGGTCGGCGGGTCGGCGGGTCGGCGGGTCGGCGCGCCCGCGGGTTGGCGTAGGCGGGTTGGTGTAGGCGGGTCCGGTTGTCGGCCGTCGGGCATGACGGCCGACGGGCCGTCAGCGTCGGCGGGCGGTGACCGTCTTCTCCACGGCGAAGAGCTCTTCCTCGACGTGGTCGAGCGCGAGCCGCAGCGCCCCGGTGGCCACCGCGGCCTCGCCGAGCAGCGAGAGGGTCACCCGCGGCGGACGCAGGCAGTAGCGCGCCAGCTCCTGGCGCAGGGGGTCCAGTACCCCGTCCAGGCCGGCCGCCCAGCCGCCGACGACGACGAGCTCCGGATCCATCGCCAGGACCAGCGCCGCCACGTCGTGGACCAGCCGCTGGATGAACCGCTGTACGGCGGCCACCGCGCGCTCGTCGCCCCGCCGGGCCATCGCGAAGACCTCGGCGACGGCCGTTTCGTCCAGCGGGTGCAGCGGTTCGCCGGTCGTCGACAGCAGCTTCTCGGGAGTGACCTCCCGGCCCAGCAGGTGCAGGGCTCCGATCTCACCGGCGGCCCCGCCGAAGCCCCGGTGCAGCCGGCCGCCGATCAGCGAGCCCGCGCCCGGGCTGAGCCCCGCCATCACGAACACCATGTCGTCGGTGTCCCGCGCGGCCCCCTTCCAGTGCTCGGCGACCGCCGCAGCATTGGCGTCGTTCTCCACTTGCACCGGGCAGCGGAACGAGCGCCGCAGCCGGTCCCCGAGCGGAAGGCCGGTCCAGCCGGGCAGCGCGGTGCCGAGGCGGACCGTGCCGTCCGCCTCCACGATCCCGGGGCTGCCGACGCCGACCGCCCGCAGCGAGTCGCGCGGGACCCCGGCCCGGCGCAGCAGGTCCGCGACCGCCGCCCGTACCCGCTCCAGCCGTTCGTCGGCCGAAGCCGCCTCCGCGACCTCCTTGGTGCCGGCGCCGATGACCCGCCCGTCCAGCCCGGACAGCAGCACCGCGACCCGGTGCGAGCCGATCTCGATGCCGAGCAGGTGCCCCGCCTCGGCCCGGAACCGGAACCTTCGCGCGGGACGGCCCTGCCGCCGCGCGCCCTCTTCGGCCTCGGCCTCCACGACGAGCCCGGTCCCGATCAGCCCTTCGACGACTCCCTCGACGGTCGGCCGGGAGAGCCCGGTCACCCGGGTCAGATCGGTCAGGGTCGGCGATTCGGCCGCCCGCAGTGCGCGGAGCACCACGGCCGAGTTGATCCGCCGGAGCAGGGAGGGGTCCCCGCCGGTCAGCTGCCCCAACGTGTGTCCTCCCAGCCGGTGAGCCTGTCAGCCGGATGGTACTGCGCACCCCTCCCGGCAGCGAGAAGCGCCCCCCATCGGCCGGAACGTGCCCCTCCCTTCAGGCCGGGGCGACGAACCCCGATTCGTACGCCGTGATCACCGCCTGGGTCCGGTCCCGCGCCCCCAGCTTCGCCAGGATCGCACTGACGTGCGACTTGACCGTCTCCGCGCCGATGATCAGCTCGCGCGCGATCTCGACGTTGGTCAGCCCCCGCGCCATGAGCCGCAGCACCGACTCCTCCCGCTCGGTCAGGGCCGCCCGCTCCAGCACGGTCCGGGCCTGTCGGTTGCCGTACTCCGCGGCCAGCGCCCGCACCGCGGCCGGGAAGAGCAGCGTCTCGCCCTCCGCCACCAGCCGCACCGCGTGCACGATCTCCGCGGGCCGCGCCCGCTTGAGCAGGAACCCGTCCGCGCCCGCGCGCAGCGCCTGGTAGACGTACTCGTCGTTCTCGAAGGTCGTGACCACGAGGATCTTCGGTGGGCAATCCACCGTCCGCAGGACCGCCCGGGTCGCCTCGATCCCGTCGAGCAGCGGCATCCGCACGTCCATCGCCACCACCTGGGGCCGCAGCTGCCGTACGAGCGGAACGACCGAGGCGCCGTCGGCCGCCTCACCCACCACCTCGATGTCGGGCTGGGCTTCCAGGACGGCGCGCAGACCCGCGCGCACCAGGGGTTCGTCATCGACGAGCAGTACGGTAACCGGCATCCCGTCAGCGTATTCGCTCCAGCGGAAGCCGGGCGCGCACCCTCCAGTTGCCCTCGTACGGCCCGGTCTCGGCCTCCCCTCCCAGCAGTGCGGCGCGCTCCCGCATCCCGCGCAGTCCGCTGCCCCTCCCCGTCATCAGTGCGGGACCGTCCGGCAGGGGATTGAGCACCTCCAGGTCCAGCCGCCCGACCGCTGCCTCGATCCGGACCCGGACCGGCACCGGACCGCAGTGCCGCAGCACATTGGTCAGCGACTCCTGCAGGATCCGGTACCCCTCACGGGTGACCGGCCCGGGCAACGTCTCGAGCGGCCCCGACAGTTCGGCGTCCACCGCGGAGCCGGAAGCCCGCGCAGACTCCAGCAGCCGGTCCGCGTCGGCCAGCGTGGGCCGTTGCGAGGGCGGCTGCGCGGACTCCCGCAGCACCAGCAGCACCCGTTCCAGGTCGTCCATGGCCGCCCGGCCGGTCTCCTCGATCGCGCACAGCGCCCGCTCGGTGAACTCGGGGTTCCCCGCGGCCCGGGCCGCGCCCGCCTGGACGACCGCCACGGTCAGGGCGTGCCCGATGGAGTCGTGCAACTCCCTGGCGATCCGCGTCCGTTCCAGCAGCTGTTCGGTACGCGCCTCCAGGGCGCTGAGCCGCTCGGCGGCCGAAGGCCCCAGCAGCCCGGCGGCGATGGCCGTGACGGCCTCGCCGAGCAGGACCACCACGCACAGCAGCAGGACCACCGGCACCGGCACCAGGAGGATGGCCGCCCAGCGGGAGGGGATGACCGGCAGGAGCACGTCGTCCCCGGTGAGGGGCTGCCCCGCGCCCGTGAGAATGAGCTCCAGCGTCATGACCGGGAGCCACACGGTGGCCGTGATCACCACCGCCGCGAGCACCAGGCGTATCTCCAGCCACGCGACCGTCCGCCAGCGGTCCCCCCACCGCGCGGACGGAGCCGTGCCGATGGAAGGGTCGGGGCGGCCGCGCTCGTGCGGGGTCAGCAGGAACTGGGCCTGCAGGCCCTCCGCCAGCCGTACCCACGGAAGCAGCCCGAACGGCGCGACGATCAGGGCAGGCATCCATGGCCACGCCGGCTCTATGAACATCCAGATGGACACGATGAGGATGGGCACGAGCAGGTGCAGCCAGCGGGTGTACGTGACCCCGCGGAGGGGGGCACGGAGCAATCGGTACATGTCCTCATCCTGGCAGTCGACGGTCGGGCGACGTCTCCCCCGCGCGGGGGAGAGCGTCCCCCCGGGCGGGGGAGGGCAGGGGGCGGGGCCGGCGGCGAATCTTGAGGCATGAACACGATCCAGATCCGAGAACTCACCAAGGAGTACGGCACCCACCGTGCGGTGGACGGCCTCACCTTCGATGTCATGCCCGGGCGGGTGACGGGCTTCCTCGGCCCCAACGGCGCCGGGAAGTCCACCACGCTGCGCCTCCTGCTCGGCCTGGACCGGGCCACATCGGGCACGGCCACCATCGGCGGGCGGAGTTACCTCGACTTCCCCGACCCGCTGCACCGGGTCGGTGCGCTCCTGGATGCGCAGGCGGCCCACGGCGGCCGCACCGCCCGGGACCACCTCCGCTTCCTCGCCGCCGCCGGCCGTGTGCCGATGCGCCGGGTGGACGAGGTGCTGGAGCAGACCGGCCTGGCCTCCGTGGCCAAGCGGCGGATCAAGTCCTTCTCACTGGGCATGCGCCAGCGCCTGGGCATAGCCGCCGCATTGCTGGGCGACCCGGGCGTGCTCCTGCTGGACGAGCCGACCAACGGCCTCGACCCCGAGGGCATCATCTGGATCCGCGAGCTGATGCGTGCGTGCGCCGCCGAGGGACGCACCGTCCTCGTCTCCAGCCACCTGATGGCGGAAACCGCGGCGCTCGCCGACCACCTTGTCGTCCTCGGCAACGGCAAACTGCTGGCCGATACCTCGATGGAGGAGTTCATCGACGCCCGCAGCACCCAGAGGGTGCGCCTGCGCACCTCCGACCCGATCCGCCTGCGGGCCGCCCTGGCCCGGGACGGCTTCGAGCTGGTGACCGCGGACGACGGCCGATGGACCGTCGAAGGCCTGCGCGCGGAACAGCTCGGTGCCATGGCCGCCCGCGAGGGCATCCCCCTGCTGGAACTCTCCGACGAGCGCGCCTCGCTGGAGCAGGCATACCTCGATCTCACCGCCGACCACGCGCAGTTCACCGCTACCCGCTGACTTTCCCCACTTCAAGGAGGCACCGCCATGCGCGCCGCTCTGCCCACCGTCCCCTCCCTGCACTCGGAATGGATCAAGATACGGTCCCTGCGCGGCAGCTTCGGAGCGCTGATAGCGGTCTTCGCCGCCACCGCAGGCATCCAGATGCTGACGGCAGCGGCGATAGGCACGGCCGAGGCCGGCAGCATGGGACAGGACCCGCTCTTCGCGGCCTACTACGGACTCCTCTTCGGTCAGATCGCCGCCATGACCTTCGGCGCCGGCGCCTTGTCCGGCGAGTTCCGAAACGGTGCTCTGCGCACCTCGCTGGCCGCCGTGCCGAACCGCACCCGGTTCTACCTGTCGAAGATGGCGGTGGTGGGCGGACTGGCCCTGCTGGTGGGGGAGATCGCGGGGCTGGTCACCTTCGTCGGGGGACAGGCGTTCATGGGCCCCTACGCCCTCGCGCTCGGCGACCCGGGTACCTACCGCGCCATCGTCGGCAGCGGCCTCTACCTGGCGCTGATGGCCCTGTTCGCGGCCGGACTGGCCGCCGTACTGCGCAGCGCAGCGGCCGTGTTGAGCCTGCTCATACCCTTCGTCTTGATGGTCTCGTTCATCGTCGGCGAGGCATCGGGCGGCGTGGCCCAGTTCCTTCCGGACCGTGCCGGGCAGGTGGTGATGCACACGCAGGGGCAGGACGCTCTCGGTCCGTGGAGCGGCTTGGGTGTGATGGCGCTGTGGGCGGGCGCCGCGCTGTTCGCCGGCTGGCTGGCCGTGCGGCGGCGGGACGCGTGACGCCGGGCCAGTTGTCAGTGGGGGTCGGGATACTGACGGCATGACCACGGCAGAGCATCTCGACACGATCGACCGGCTCCGGGTGCGGGAGTTCCCCACCCAGCCGGTCTGGTCCGGCGGGCAGAGCAGCGGCCCGGGTTACCACCTCGTCCCGGTCGGACGGACCGCGGACTTCTGGGAGGACGGCGGTGCGGGCCGCACGGAAGCGGCCGACCAGATCGGCGCCGAATACGGGGCACTCACCCAGGCCCTGAGCGACCGGTGGGGAGAGCCGCAGGTCTTCGGCCTGGGATCGCTGAGGGACCGCGGGTTCGACGGCGAGGAGATACCGGAGCCGTGGGACGAGCTGAGCAACAGCACCGACCACGTGCACCTGTGGCGGGCCGGCGACCACTGGCTGGTGGTCTACGTCGCGCAGTGGGACGAGGGCGACCCCTACCTGCTGATGGCAGGGGTCACGGTCGTGGACCCGCCCTAGGTCTGTGTCCGGCGGATGTGCGACGCCGGGCGAGGACTCAGGCCTTCGGCTCCGGCTTCCAGCCCTGGGCGAGGAGGCCGAGCAGGACCTCGTCGAGGAACTCAGGAGACCCGGTGGACGGGCGCCTGGTCGCCGGGGGCTTCGGCGGCCGCGCGGAGGCGGGCGTACTCCTGCGCCATGGACTCGGCGGTCCAGTGGGCGTTGAGGCCGCTGGGGTTGGGCAGGGCCCAGATGCGGGTGGAGCCGATGGTCCGCTCCTGGGGGCCGATCCGGGCCTTCCGCTCGTCGAAGGCGGTGCGGTATGCGGTGACGCCGACCACGGCGAGCCACTGGGGGCGGAGCAGTTCCACCTTGGCCGTCAGGATGCGGCCGCCCTCGCGGAACTCCTCGGGGGTGAGCTCGTCCGCGCGGGCCGTGGCGCGGGCCACCACGTTCGTGATGCCGAGGCGGTAGGTCAGCAGTTCCTCCTGCTCCGCGGGGTCCAGGCGGCGGGGGGTGAAGCCGGACAGGTGCAGGACGGGCCAGAAGCGGTTGCCGGGACGGGCGAAGTGGTGGCCCGTCGCGGCCGAAAGGAGACCGGGGTTGATGCCGCAGAAGAGCACGCGCAGACCGCCCGCGACCACGTCCGGGACGACGCGGTCACGGGCGGCGTTCAGCTCGTCGGGGGTCAGAGGATCGACCCCGGCGCGTATCCGGCGGCCTCCGGGTGCTGCTTGGCGATCGCCTCGATGCGCGAGACCACCGCCGCGACCTGGTCACCCGCCGCGCCGGTGAAGGACAGCTTGTCGGCCATCAGGGCGTCGAGCTGGGCCCGGTCCAGCGGCATCCGCTCGTCGGCGGCCAGCTTGTCGAGCAGCTCGTTGCGCTCGGCGCCCTGCTCGCGCATGGCCAGCGCGGAGGCGACCGCGTGCTCCTTGATGACCTCGTGGGCGGCCTCGCGGCCGACCCCGGCCCGCACCGCGCCCATCAGGACCTTGGTGGTCGCGAGGAACGGCAGGTAGCGGTCCAGCTCACGGGCGACGACCGCCGGGAAGGCGCCGAACTCGTCCAGGACCGTCAGGAAGGTCTCCAGCAGGCCGTCGAAGGCGAAGAACGCGTCCGGCAGGGCCACGCGGCGGACCACGGAGCAGGAGACGTCGCCCTCGTTCCACTGGTCGCCTGCGAGTTCGCCGGTCATCGAGGCGTAGCCGCGCAGGATGACCATGAGGCCGTTCACACGCTCGCAGGAGCGGGTGTTCATCTTGTGCGGCATCGCGGACGAGCCGACCTGGCCCGGCTTGAAGCCCTCGGTGACCAGCTCGTGGCCGGCCATCAGGCGGATCGTCTTGGCGATCGACGACGGAGCGGCGGCCAGCTGCACCAGGGCGGTGACCACGTCGTAGTCGAGCGAGCGCGGGTAGACCTGGCCGACCGAGGTGAAGGCCTGGGCGAAGCCGAGGTGCGCGGCGATCCGCTGCTCGAGGTCGGCGAGCTTGGCCGCGTCGCCGCCGAGCAGATCGAGCATGTCCTGGGCGGTGCCCACCGGGCCCTTGATCCCGCGCAGCGGGTAGCGCTCCAGGAGGTTCTCCAGGCGGTCGTAGGCGACCAGCAGCTCGTCGGCGGCCGTCGCGAAGCGCTTGCCCAGGGTGGTCGCCTGCGCGGCGACGTTGTGGGAGCGGCCGGCCATGACCAGTTCGGCGTGCTCGCCGGCCAGCTTGCCCAGGCGCGCCAGGACGGCGACCGTACGGTCGCGGGCCAGTTCCAACGACAGCCGGATCTGGAGCTGCTCGACGTTCTCGGTGAGGTCGCGGGAGGTCATGCCCTTGTGCACGTGCTCGTGACCGGCGAGGGCGTTGAACTCCTCGATGCGTGCCTTCACGTCGTGCCGGGTGACCTTCTCGCGCTCGGCGATGGAGGCGAGGTCGACCGTCTCCAGGACGCGCTCGTAGTCGGCGAGGGCCGCGTCGGGGACCTCGATGCCGAGGTCCTTCTGGGCGCGCAGCACGGCGAGCCACAGCCGCCGCTCCAGCGTCACCTTGTACTCGGGGGACCACAGGACGGCGAGCTCCGCAGAGGCGTAGCGGCCGGCCAGGACATTGGGGATGCGGGGCTTGGCAGTCACGTAGAGGGATTCTACTTGGGCCGCCGCTGTGTGTTTACGCAGGTAAGGACCCCGGCCCGGATTGTGCCTTGCTACGAGGGACGATCCTGCGCCACGGGCTCGTACGCGAGCAGTTCCGGGCGCTTGGCGGGACGGCCGTCCCCGGAGGAGCGGCCCGTCAGACGGCGGCCGACCCACGGCAGCAGGTGCTGCCGGGCGAAGCTCAGGTCCTGGGAGCGGCGCACCGCCCAGCCGGGGGGCGCCGAGGCGGGCAGTTCGGCGCGCCAGTCCTGCTCCGCGGGCAGGCCCAGGGCCTGCCAGACGGCCTCCGCCACCCGGCGGTGGCCCTCGGCCGTCAGGTGCAGCCGGTCGACGTCCCACATGCGGGGGTCGCCGAGCGCGGGCGCCCCGTACAGGTCGACCACCAGGGCGCCGTGCCGTGCGGCGAGCTCCTCGATGATGGCGAAGAGCTCCTCCATGCGCGGGCGGAAGCGCTCCATGACCGGCCCGTTGCGCCCCGGGGAGCGCATGAGGACGAGATGCTTGCAGGAGGGGGCGAGCATCGCCACGGCCGCCTCCAGGTGGCCCCGGACCCGGCCCATGTCCACTTTGGGGCGCAGGGTGTCGTTCAGCCCGCCCACCAGCGTGACCACGTCGGCGCCCATGGCGGCGGCGACCGGGGCCTGCTCCTCGGCGATCTGCCCGATCAGTTTGCCGCGGACCGCGAGGTTCGCGTAGCGGAAGTCCGCCTGGCGCGCCGCGAGGCGGGCTGCCAGCAGGTCGGCCCAGCCCCGGTAGGAGCCGTCCGGGAGCAGGTCGGACATGCCCTCGGTGAAGGAGTCGCCGACCGCGACGAAACTGGTGTACGAGGCATTCATCTCCATGGCGGAGTGATGTTACCGCGCGGTACCCCGGCCCGGCAGGGCCGGGGTACCGCACTCGTCAGCCGGACGCCGGCCTGCCGAACAGCTCCCGCAGCACGTCCTCCATGGTCACCAGGCCCGCCATGGTGCCGTTCGGCCCCAGGACGGCGGCCAGGTGCGTACGGCCGCGCCGCATGGCGGTCAGTACGTCGTCCAGCGGGGTCTCGGCCCGGACCTGCGCGATCTGGCGCAGCGCCGCCACCGGGAACGGCTCGTCGCGCGCGTCCGGGTCGGCGTCCAGGGCGTCCTTGACGTGCAGGTAGCCCAGGGTCCGCTGCCGGGCGTCGATCACCGGGAACCGGGAGTACCCGGTCCGGGCCGACAGCCGCTCCAGGCCCGCCGGAGTGATTCCCTCCCGTGCGGACACCACCCGGTCCGCCGGCAGCACCACATCCGTGACGGGCCGCCGGCCCAGCTCCAGGGCGTCGTGCAGGCGCTCGCTCGCCCGGTCGTCCAGGAGCCCCGCGTTGCTCGAGTCCTTGACCATCCGCGCGAGCTCGTCGTCCGAGAAGGTCGCCGCGACCTCGTCCTTCACCTCGACCCGCAGCAGGCGCAACAGGGCGTTGGCGAAGGCGTTGATCGCGAAGATCACCGGCCGCAGCGCCCGGGTCAGGGCCACCAGCGGCGGTCCCAGCAGCAGCGCGGTGCGCACCGGCTCGGCCAGCGCCACGTTCTTCGGCACCATCTCGCCGAAGAGCATGTGCAGGTACGTCGCCAGCGCCAGCGCCACCACGAAGGAGATCGCGTGCGTGAGGCCGCCCGGTACGCCGACGAGGTCGAACAGGGGTGTCAGCAGGTGGGCGATGGCCGGCTCGGCCACCACGCCCAGCACCAGGGTGCACAGGGTGATGCCGAGCTGGGCCGCCGCCATCAGGGCCGAGACGTGCTCCAGGCCCCACAGGACCGCGCGGCCCCGCCGGTCGTCCTGCTCGGCGTACGGCTCGATCTGGCTGCGCCGCACCGAGATCAGCGCGAACTCCGCGCCGACGAAGAAGGCGTTGACGACCAGGGTCGCCAGGCCGATCAGCAGCTGGATCGCGGTCATCGGCCCTTCCCCCCGTCCCGTGCGGTCTCTTCGCCGTCCGGTTCGGCCGGCACGTGCACCAGCACCCGCGCGGCCCGTCGCCCGCCGGCGTCGACCACGTCCAGTTGCCAGCCGCCCAGCTCGAGGCTGTCGCCGACCGACGGGATGCGGCCCAGCTCGGTCGCTATCAGCCCGGCCAGGGTCTCGTACGGTCCTTCCGGCACACGCAGTCCGATCCGCTGGAGCTGGTCCGTGCGGACCGCGCCGTCGGCGGAGTAGAGCCGGCGCCCGTCCTCGTCCGTGCCGGCCGGGGCCAGGTCCGGGGTCTCGTGCGGGTCGTGCTCGTCGCGGACCTCGCCGACGACTTCCTCGACGATGTCCTCCAGGGTCGCCACGCCGGCCGTGCCGCCGTACTCGTCGATGACCACGGCCATCGTCTGCTTGCCGGACAGCCGGTCCAGCAGCCGGTCCACGGTGAGGGACTCCGGTACCAGGAGCGGCTCGCGCAGCAGCTGCGACACGGGCCGGCGGTGGCGCTCCTCGGCGGGCAGGGCGAGCACGTCCTTGATGTGCACGGTGCCGACGACCGTGTCGAGGCTGCCCCGGTACACCGGGAAGCGGGACAGGCCGGTGGCCAGCGTCGCGTTCGCGACGTCCTCGGCCGTTGTCTGCACGTCGAGGGCGGTGACCTGCACGCGCGGGGTCATCACGTTCTCCGCGGTCAGGTCGGCGAGGTTCAGGGTCCGCACGAACAGCTCGGCGGTGTCCTTCTCCAGCGCGCCCGCCTTGGCCGAGTGCCGAGCCAGGGCGACCAGCTCCTGCGGGGTGCGTGCGGAGGCCAGCTCCTCGGCGGGCTCCAGCCCGAGGCGGCGCACCATGTGGTTGGCGGTGGTGTTGAGATGGCTGATCAGCGGTTTGAAGGCCCGGCTGAACACCCGCTGGAACGTCGCCACGCGTTTGGCGATCGCCAGGGGGGAGGAGATGGCCCAGTTCTTGGGGACCAGCTCGCCGACGACCATCAGGATGACGGTCGACAAAACCGTGCTGAGGACCAGCGCGGTGGAGGAAGCGGTACCGGCCGACAGCCCCACGGCCTTGAACGGGCCCTCGAGGAGGGCGGCGATCGACGGCTTCGAGATCATGCCGATGACCAGGCCGGTCACGGTGATGCCGAGCTGGGCGCCGGAGAGCTGGAACGTCAGGGTGCGGACGGCGGCCAGCGCACTGTCGGCCCCGCGCTCACCCCGCTCCACGGCCTGGTCGAGCTCGCTGCGCTCCACGGTGGTCAGCGAGAACTCGGCCGCGACGAAGACCCCGCAGGCAAGGCAGAGCAGCAGTGCCACGACGAGCAGGAGCACTTCGGTCATCGCTCGATCACCTCCGTCCCATGATCGGCCAGGAGGCGGGGTGTCGCGCGACGTCGCGAACGGGGGGAGGGGGAATGTCGTGGACTGGGAGGCTCGCCCATGGGCGGACGCTCACACCTTTCAATCAGGAGGACTTTGCCCCCATGGTAAAGGACGGGCAAAGGAGGCGGATCATTCTTTTGGCCGAACGGACCCGGATGATGGGATCCGGACATGACTGATCTTCACATCGGCCCTGCCGCGGCGACCGATCTCGGCGCCGTACTGGACTTCTGGAAGGCCGCCGCCGAGGGGACGAGTATCAGCGACGACCTCGCCGGGGTCGAGCGGTTGTACGCGCGCGACCCGCGGGCCCTGCTGCTCGCCCGGCGGGACGGGGAGCTCGTCGGCACCGTGATCGCAGGCTTCGACGGCTGGCGCTGCCACCTGTACCGGCTCGCCGTGCACCCCGCGCACCGCAGGCAGGGCATCGCGACCGCCCTGCTCGCCGCGGCCGAGGAGCGCTTCGAGGCGCTCGGGGGACGGCGCGGGGACGCCATGGTCCTCGACCGGAACACCTCTGCGCACCGGGCGTGGGACGCGGCCGGCTACCACCCGGAGGAGCAGTGGACGCGCTGGGTCAAGCCACTCGGCGCGCCGACCCGATGACGCAGTAGGACGTGGGGAAGGCCGGTCCGCGCTCGGGGAGCCTGAAGCTGCGGTGCGAGACGATCCGGAAACCGGCCGCCTCCACCGCGGCCAGCGGGTCGCGGGAGGTGTGGCAGCCGCCGAAGAGGAACGGCCAGACGGTGCGGTCCAGGGCGCGCTGGACGGCGGCCATGCCGGGACCGGGCGCCAGGCCGTGCTCGAAGAAGCGCAGCTCGGCGTCGGGACGCAGCACGCGGTGCAGTTCGGCGAGGGAGCGGGGCAGATCCCGTACGGAACACAGCACCAGCGAGGCGACGGCGGCGTCGAAGGCCTCGCTCTTGACCGGGAGGGCTTCGGCGGCGGCGGGTACGACGTCCACCGGGACCTCGACGCGCAGGGCCGCCTGGGTGGCGAGGCGGCGCAGGGTGCGGTCCGGTTCCACGGCGACGACCTCGGAGACGGCGCGGGGGTAGTGCGGGAAGTTCAGGCCGTTCCCGGCGCCGATCTCGATGACGCGGCCGGACACTCCGTGGAGGAGCTCGCGGCGGAGGGCGGCGAGACCGCCGCGGGTCTCGGCTGCTTTGGCGGCGCGGGCGTAGAAGCGGCCGAAGAGGGGGTGGTGGACCGGGTCGCGGCGCGGTGGCATTGCGGACCTCCCGGACGATGGGGGTGTACGTACCCGTACTCCCAGGGTGCCCCCCTCGGCGCGGCCTCATCCCTGGTGGGACCGCGGTGCCCGTGCGGGACCCCGCCCGCAGGCCCGTACCCCACCGCCGACGGGCCTGGGACGAGCCTGTCCGGGTCCGGGACGGCGCGCCCCGGACCCCCGGCCGTCACACGCCGACGGGACCGGGCGGCGCCCACGCCGTCAGGAAGGACTCCTGTGACCAGGTGCCCGCCAGTGCCGGGGCGAGCCAGGCCGCGGCCTCGGTGCGGAACCGCGACGGGGGCAGGGCGGCCGAGCCTTCCGGGACCGCGCCCAGCAGGGGGGTGCCGGAGGATGCGGGCAGGTCCGCCAGGTTGCAGCGGCAGGCCAGGTCCGGGGACGCGGGCCAGCTGCCGACGACCACGCCGAGCGGAGTCAGCTCCCGCGCCCGCAGGGCCTCCGTCGTCAGGGTGGTGGAGTTGAGGGTGCCGAGGCCCGCCGCGGCCACCACCAGGACCGGGGCGCCGAGCAGGACGGCGGCGTCGGCCAGGGTGTGGCCCGCCTCGTCGAAGCGGACCAGCAGCCCGCCCGCGCCCTCCACCAGGACCAGGTCGTGGTGGAGGGACAGCTCCCGGGCGGCGTCGGCGATGTCGGCCGGGGAGAGCGTCGCCAGCCCGGCCCGCCGCGCCGCCGTGTCCGGGGCCAACGGCTCGGGGTAGCGGGCCAGTTCCATCGCCGTGACGGTGGGTCCGGCCAGCCGGACCACCTCCGCCGCGTCACCGGGTTCGTCCGGGCCGACGCCCGTCTGGGCGGGCTTGAGCACCGCCACCGAGCGGCCGGCGGCCACCGCCGCCGCCGCGATCGCCGATGTGACCACGGTCTTTCCGACCTCCGTGCCGGTACCGGACACGACCAGAACGGACATCTCAGCCTTCCTGCGCCGCCGCGCACACCGCGCGGCAGATCCGGGCGACATCGGTGTCACCGGTGACGAACGGCGGCATGGTGTAGATCAGGTCCCGGAACGGGCGCAGCCAGACCCCTTCCCGGACCGCGGCCGCGGTCGCGGCCGCCATGTCGACCTCGTGGTCCAACTGGACCACGCCGATGGCGCCCAGCACCCGCACGTCCCGGACACCGGGCAGCCCGGCCGCCGCCGCCAGGCCCTCGCGCAGCCCCGCTTCGATCCGCTTGACCTCGGTCGCCCAGTCCTGGCCGAGCAGCAGCTCGATCGAGGCGAGCGCCACGGCCGTCGCGAGGGGGTTGCCCATGAAGGTCGGCCCGTGCGCGAGCACCGGGACCTCGCCCCGGGAGATCCCGTCGGCGACCCGCTCCGTGCACAGGGTCGCCGCGAGCGTGAGGTAACCGCCCGTCAGCGATTTGCCCAGGCACATCACGTCCGGCGTGATCCCGGCGTGGTCCGCGGCGAAGAGCGCCCCGGTGCGGCCGAAGCCGGTCGCGATCTCGTCCAGGATGAGGAGCACGCCGTACTCGTCGCACAGCTCGCGCAGCACCCGCAGGTGGGCGGGGTTGTGGAAACGCATGCCGCCCGCGCCCTGCACCACCGGCTCCACGATCACCGCTGCCAGCTCGTCCGCGTGGGCGGCGATCAGGGAGCGCAGGTGGTCCGTGTACGCCGGGTCCAGGGGCGTGTCGAAGTCACCGCGCGGCGCGTCCGCGAAGACCTGCCGCGGCAGATGGCCCTGCCACAGCTCGTGCATGCCGCCCTGGGGGTCGCACACGGCCATCGGCTGCCAGGTGTCCCCGTGGTAGCCGCCGCGCCAGGTCAGCAGCCGGGTCTTGCCCGTCCGGCCGAGCGAACGCCAGTACTGCAGGCACATCTTGACCGCGACCTCGACGGACACCGAGCCCGAGTCGCTGAGGAAGACGTGCTCCAGCCCCGGCGGGGTGATCTCGACGAGCTTCGCGGCGAGCCGGACGGCGGGCTCATGGGTGAGCCCGCCGAACATCACGTGCGACATCCGGCCCAGCTGGGTGGTGGCGGCCTCGTTCAGCACCGGGTGGTTGTAGCCGTGGATGGCCGACCACCAGGAGGACATGCCGTCGACCAGCTCCTCGTGCCCGTGCCCCTGGGCCGGGTCGGCGAGCCGCAGCCGCACCCCCGAGGCGGAGGCGATGACCAGCGGCTCCTGCCGGCCGGGCATGGGGCCGTACGGGTGCCAGACGTGCTGCCGGTCCAGGGCGAGCAGCTCGGCGCCGGAGAGCGGCGGACCGAGCGGATCGTGCGGACCGAGCGGATCGTGCGGACCGAGCGGATCGAGCGGGTCACGCATTGGGGGCGAGGTCCGTTCCCGCGCCGCGGCGGCGGACCGCCACGAGGTCCGGACGGACCTCGCCCGCTTCCGCCTGAGCCGCTGCGGGCGCCGCGTGCGCGTGTCCGGAGCAGCCACCGCAGGCCGAGCCGCAGCCGGCTTCCGCGGCAGAGCCGGCGGCGTCGGCGGAGGCCGCCGAACCGCAGACGGAGGCGCCGCCGCCGTGCGAACCGCAGCCGCCCGGCGTGGCCGAGGCGGCCACGTCCGCGCGGTGGGCCGGGAGGGTCGTCGTACCGGCGCCCTCCACCTCGAAACCGGCGTCCGCGATCATGTCGAGGTCCGCCTGGCCGGCCTGGCCCTCGCTGGTCAGGTAGTCGCCCAGGAAGATCGAGTTCACCAGGTGCAGGGCCAGCGGCTGCATGGAGCGCAGGTGCACCTCGCGGCCGCCCGCGAGCCGGACCTCGACGTCGGGGCAGACGAAGCGCACCATCGCGAGGATCCGCAGGGCGCGCTGGGGGGTGAGGTTCCACTCCTTGGCGAGCGGGGTGCCCTCGAACGGGATCAGGAAGTTCACCGGTACCGAGTCCGGGTCCAGCTCGCGCAGCGAGTAGACGACGTCGACGAGGTCCTCGTCGCTCTCGCCCATGCCGGCGATCAGACCGGAGCAGGCGGACAGGCCGGCGGCGTGCGCCTTCTGCACCGTGTCCACGCGGTCCGCGTAGGTGTGGGTCTTGGTGATCTGCCCGTACGTGGCCTCGGAGGTGTTGAGGTTGTGGTTGTAGGCGTCCGCGCCCGCGTCGCGCAGCCGTTCGGCCTGGCCGTCGGAGAGCAGGCCCAGGCAGGCGCAGACCTCGACGCCCTCGTTCTGCTCCTTGATCGCGGCGATCGTCTTGCCGACGCGCTCCACGTCCCGGTCCGTCGGTCCGCGGCCGCTCGCGACCAGGCAGACGCGCTTGGCGCCGCCTGCGACACCGGCCGCCGCGGCCTGCGAGGCCTCCTCCGGCTTCAGCCAGGTGTACTTGAGGATCTCGGCCTTCGAGCCGAGGCGCTGCGAGCAGTAGGAGCAGTCCTCCGGGCACAGGCCCGACTTCAGGTTGACCAGGTAGTTGAGCTTGACCCGGCGGCCGAACCACTGGCGGCGCACCTTGCCGGCCGCGGCCACCACGTCGAGCAGTTCGTCGTCGGAAGTCGCCAGTACGGCGAGCGCCTCTTCGCGGGTCGGCAGCTCGCGCCGCAGCCCCTTGTCCACCAGGGTGTTCAGCAGGTCCATGACGCCGATCCTGGACCACACCACCACTCCCGGCCAAGGAGAGATCGCACAACATGGCCGGATGGGAGTGTGTGTATCGCCACACCTGGCACTCAAGTCACGGCCGCTAGGGTCGGGCAGGTCTGTGGACTGCCGACAAAACACGAGGACCTGCCGATGCCCCAGCACACTCCCGATCCGGTGGACGTCTTCGCCTGGATCGATGCCGCGGAACGCGACCGGGAAGCGGCGGGGCTCGTCCGCACCCTGCGGCCGCGGCCGGCGGACTCCCCGCTGCTGGACCTGGCGAGCAACGACTACCTCGGGCTGTCGCGGCATCCGCAGACCGTCCGCGGTGCGCAGGAGGCCGCCGAGCGGTGGGGCGGCGGAGCCACCGGCTCCCGGCTGGTGACGGGCACGACCGAGCTCCACGCGGAGCTCGAGCGGGAACTCGCCGCCTTCTGCGGATTCGAGGCCGCGCTGGTCCTCTCCTCCGGGTACGCGGCCAACCTCGCCGCCGTGACCGCGCTCGGCGGCCGGGGAACCCTGGTCGTCTCCGACGCCGGGAACCACGCCTCGATCGTCGACGGCTGCCGCCTCGCACGGGCCGAGACCGCCGTGATCGCGCACTCGGACCCGGACGCCGCGCGCAAGACGCTCGCCGCGCACGGGGGCCGGGCGCTGCTGGTCACCGACTCGGTGTTCTCCGTCGACGGGGACGCGGCCCCGCTCTCCGGCTACGCCGCGGCCTGCCGCGAGCAGGGCGCGGCCCTGCTGGTGGACGACGCGCACGGCCTGGGCGTACTGGGCGAGGGCGGCCGCGGCGCGCTGGACGCCGCCGGACTCGCGGGCGCCCCGGGGGTGGTGGCCACGCTGACCCTGTCGAAGTCGCTGGGCAGCCAGGGCGGCGCCGTGCTGGGGCCGGCCAAAGTCATCCGGCACCTGGTCAACACCGCGCGCACCTTCATCTTCGACACCGGGCTGGCCCCGGCCGCCGCGGGCGCGGCGCTGGCGAGCCTGCGCCTGCTCCGGCGGGAACCGGAACGCGCCGCCCGGGCCCGCGAGGTGGCCGACCGGCTGTACGGGCGGCTCACCGCGTCCGGCCTGACCGCGGCCCGGCCGGACGCGGCCGTGGTGTCGGTACGGGCCCCGTCGGCTCCGGCGGCACTGCGCTGGGCCGCCGACTGCCGCGAGGCAGGACTGTCCGTGGGGTGCTTCCGGCCGCCGTCGGTGCCGGACGGCATCTCCCGGCTGCGGCTGACCGCCCGGGCCGATCTCACGGGGGAGGAGATCGAGCGGGCCGTCGGAACGATTCTGCTGACCGCCCCGGCCGGAGCCACGGACCGCTAGGACGTCAGGCGGGCACGTCCGTTCGTACGCTCGCGAGGAAGCCGGTCCAGGCCGGGCCGGTGAAGAGCACGGCCGGGCCGTCCGTCCGCTTGGAGTCGCGGACGGCCAGCAGGCCGCCGCCGAGGACGGCCGCTTCCACGCAGTTGTTCATTCCGGTGCTGCGGCTGCTCCGCCGCCACCGCGCGCTGATCAGAAGTCCGCTGGTGGATAAGGGGCTTGCGGACACGGGGGTGCCTCCTTACGCGTCGTCAGCAAGTGAGCTGATGAGATCCGACGAGTCCTGGGGCGGGAGGGCGTGCGCCTGGATGGTGCGGAACGCGGCGCTGTACGCCTCAAGGTCTTCCTTCCGCTCCAGATAGAGGCTACTCGTCAAATGGTCGAGTACCACCACATCCAGATCGGCGATGTTCGGAAATGAGAAAATGACGAACGGCCCGGTGAGGCCGAGATGCCCCCCCACGCTGAACGGCAGTACCTGCAACCTGACATGAGGCAATCGCCCCACCTCCACCAGGTGTCGCAACTGCCCCGCCATCACCCCCGGCCCGCCGATCTGCCGGCGCAGTACCGCCTCGTCCAGGACGGCGCTCAGCTCCAGCGGCGGGTCGGCCCGCAGCACCTTCTGGCGCGCCAGCCGCACCTCGACCAGCGCGTCCACCTTCGGCTCCGGCAGCCCGCCCAGCGCGGCCCGGGTCACCGCCCGCGCGTACCCGGCGGTCTGCAGCAGCCCCGGCACCACGGACAGTTCCACCGTGCGGGCCGACCGGGCACCCGCCTCCAGGCTGATGAAGTCCCGGTACTCCTGGGGCAGCAGCCCCCGGTAGTCGTGCCACCACTGGCGGCCCCGCCCGGTGTCGCCCCCCGGGCCCGGACCGGCCGCGGAGGCCGACAGGGCTTCTAGCAGGGCGCGCTGTTCGGGGCTCACAATCGCCCCGTAGACGTCGAGGAGCAGGCGGATGTCCTCCGGTTTGACCCCGCTGCGTCCCGTCTCGATGCGGCTGATCTTCGACTGGTGCCATCCCGCGATCCGGGCCGCCTCACCGCTCGTGAGACCGGACCGGTCGCGCAGGGCTCGCAGTTCCTCGCCGAGCTTGCGCCGACGCACCGCGGGACCGTGCTGCATACCCGCCTCCTTCCACCGGCACAGCTCGCACCAGTCTGCCGTCCAAATACGCTCTTCCGTAGCAGAGTTCACCGCATTGAGCGACAGATATATGCATATCTTGGGGGAACGGGAGAAACGGCGGGACGATGGGTGGCACTCTGGCGTCCAGCACAGATCCGGGGTGGCTCGGCCCCGGTGGGAAAGGGACCGTCGTCATGGCAGATCACCAGGAAGCATCCGTCACTCTGCCGAGCGATCCCGCCTCGGTCGCCACCGCCCGACGCTATGTGGCGGAGGTGCTGGGCGAATGGGGACTGCCCGATGAGGACACCACCGCCGACAGTGTCCGGCTCATCGTCTCGGAACTCGCCACCAACGCCGTGCAGCACACCTTCGGCCAGTCGCCCACCTTCACCGTCGACATGCGGCTGGAGCGCGAGGAGTGGCTGCGCATCGGGGTGACCGACAGCCACCCCCGCTGGCCCAAGCGGCTGCCGGCAGCCGTCCAGCAGGACAACGGCCGGGGCCTGGTCATCATCCGGTGGCTCACCGCGGAAGCGGGCGGCCGCCTCTCGGTCAGCCCCACCGAGGACGGGGGCAAGACGGTCTGGATCGCGCTGCCGTGGACGGCCGGCGCCGCGACGAGGACCGTCAGCGGCTGCTGACGCCGGGCGTTCCCGCCCGGCCGTATACGGAATCACCTTTCAGGGGCCCGTGCGTTGAACCGGGTGCCTTCCCGAAACGTGGGTTTACGCAACGGAAAAGCGCGGCGCCTACCGTGGCTCCACGTTCGTCCGCCAAAGATCACCCATGATCCGGCAAAGCGGCGGTGGTCGGGACGGAAAGCCTTTCCCTGTGTGGGGCAAGACTCGCTTGGTTCGGATATCCCCAGGTCAACAGAGTGTTGACGGCCGGTAGGGTCGCCCCGGCGCGATGTTGATCTTGTCCCGGAAGCTTGGTGATACGTGTGCAACTGACTCCGCACGAGCAGGAGAGACTGCTCATCCACGTGGCTGCCGACGTGGCCGCGAAGCGCCGGGCCCGCGGGGTGCGCCTGAACCATCCCGAGGCGATCGCGCTGATCACGTCGCACATCCTCGAAGGGGCCCGCGACGGGCGGACCGTGGCCGAGCTGATGGCCTCCGGCCGTACCGTCCTGCGGCGCGACGAGGTCATGGAGGGGATCCCGGAGATGGTCCACGACGTGCAGGTCGAGGCCACCTTCCCGGACGGAACCAAACTCGTCACCGTCCACGACCCGATCGTCTGAGGGGGAGTACCCGCCATGATCCCCGGCGAAATCGCCTACGGGGACGGTACGGTGCGCCTCAACGAGGGCCGCCCCGTCACCCGTCTCACCGTGCTCAACGCCGCCGACCGGCCCGTCCAGGTCGGCTCCCACTACCACTTCGCCGAAGCCAACCCCGGCCTCGAATTCGACCGTTCCGCCGCCCGAGGACTGCGGCTCGACATCGCCGCCGGCACCGCCGTGCGGTTCGAGCCCGGCATCCCGGTCGCGGTGGAGCTCGTCCCCCTGGCCGGGCTGCGCACGGTACCGGGGCTGCGCGCGGAGACCGGAGGGCCGCTCGATGGCTGAGATCTCCCGCCAGGAGTACGCCGACCTCTTCGGGCCAACGGCGGGTGACCGGATCCGGCTGGCCGACACCGACCTCTTCGTCGAGATCGAGCAGGACCTCGCCGGCGGCCCCGGCCTGGCCGGCGACGAGGCCGTCTTCGGCGGCGGCAAGGTGATCCGCGAGTCGATGGGACAGGCCCGCACCACCCGGGCCGAAGGCGCACCCGACACCGTGATCACCGGCGTGGTGATCCTCGACCACTGGGGCATCGTCAAAGCCGACCTCGGCATCCGCGACGGCCGCATCTGCGGCATCGGCAAGGCCGGCAACCCCGACACCATGGACGGGGTGGCGCCCGCACTCGTCATCGGCCCCGAGACCGAGATCATCGCGGGCAACGGGAAGATCGTCACCGCCGGAGCCGTCGACGCCCACGTCCACTTCATCTCCCCGACCGTGATCGAGGAAGCCCTCGCCTCCGGCATCACCACCCTCGTCGGCGGCGGCACCGGACCGGCCGAGGGCTCCAAGGCCACCACCGTCACCCCCGGGCCCTGGCACCTGGCCCGGATGTTCGCGGCGCTGGAGGCCTACCCCGTCAACATCGGCCTGCTGGGCAAGGGCAACACCATGTCCACCGAGGCCATGCACTCCCAGCTGCGCGGCGGCGCACTCGGCTTCAAGCTCCACGAGGACTGGGGGTCCACCCCCGCCGTCATCGACGCCTGCCTGGGGGTCTGCGAGGAGACCGGGGTCCAGGCCGCCATCCACACGGACACGCTCAACGAGGCCGGGTTCGTCGCCGACACCCTCGCGGCCATCGCCGGGCGGACCATCCACTCGTACCACACCGAGGGCGCGGGCGGGGGGCACGCCCCCGACATCATCACCGTGGTCTCCGAGCCCAACATCCTGCCCAGCTCCACCAATCCGACCCGGCCGCACACCCTCAACACCGTCGAGGAACACCTCGACATGCTGATGGTCTGCCACCACCTGAACCCGGCCGTCCCCGAGGACCTCGCCTTCGCCGAATCCCGGATCCGGCCCTCGACCATCGCCGCCGAGGACGTCCTGCACGACCTCGGGGCCATTTCCATCATCTCCTCCGACTCCCAGGCCATGGGCCGGGTCGGCGAGGTCGTCCTGCGCACCTGGCAGACCGCCCACGTGATGAAGAAGCGCCGCGGCTTCCTCCCGGGTGACGGACCGGCCGACAACCAGCGCGCCCGCCGCTACGTCGCCAAGTACACGATCAACCCCGCCGTCGCGCAGGGGCTCGCCCGCGAGATCGGCTCGGTCGAGACGGGCAAGCTCGCCGACCTCGTCCTGTGGAACCCCGCCTTCTTCGGGGTCAAACCCGAACTGGTCATCAAGGGCGGCCAGATCGCCTACGCGCAGATGGGCGACGCCAACGCCTCCATCCCCACCCCCCAGCCCGTACTGCCCCGGCCGATGTTCGGCAGCCACGGGAGGGCGCCCGGCCTGAACTCGCTCAACTTCACGGCGCAGGCCGCGCTCGACGACGGGCTGCCCGACCGCCTCGGCCTCGGCAAGGCCTTCGTGGCCATCGAGAGCACCCGCAAGGTCGGCAAGGCGGACATGCGCAACAACGACGCCATGCCCCGGGTCGAGGTCGACGCCGACACCTTCACCGTCACCATCGACGGGGAGGCGGTGGAACCGGCGCCCGCCGCGGAACTGCCCATGGCACAGAGATACTTCCTGTTTTGAAAGGGGCCCTCGCGATGGGCACGGCCCGATGAGCCTCGCCACGCTGCTCGTCCTCGCCGACGGCCGCTTCCCCGCCGGGGGCCACGCCCACTCCGGCGGGGCCGAAGCCGCCTGCAAGGCGGGCCGGATCCACGACGCCGCCACCCTGGAGGACTTCTGCCGGGGCCGGCTGCACACCGCCGGGCTCACGGCCGCCGCCCTCGCCGCGGCGGCGGCGCTCGGACTCGACCCGGCGCAGCTCGACGCCGCCGCCGACGCCCGCACTCCCTCGCCCGCCCTGCGCGCCGCCGCACGCCGGCTCGGCCGCCAGCTGCTGCGGGCCGCCCGGGCCACCTGGCCCGCCGCCGAACTGGACGCGCTGGCAGCGGCGTTCCCGCGCGGAGCCCACCAGCCCGTCGTGCTCGGGCTCACGGCCCGGGCAGCCGGACTCGGGCCGCTGGACGCCGCGCACGTGGCGGCGTACGAGAGCATCGGCGGGCCCGCGACCGCGACCGTGCGGCTGCTGGGCCTGGACCCCTTCGAGGCGAGCGGGGTGCTGGCCCGGCTCGCTCCCTCCCTCGACGCCGTCGCCGCCCGGGCGGCCGAGGCCGCGCAGCGGGCCCGCACCGAGGGCACGGACGCCCTGCCCGCGGCCTCCTCGCCCCTGCTGGAGATCGCGGCAGAGGCCCATGCCGACTGGCCGGTACGCCTCTTCGCTTCCTGACCACCCCGAAGGAGACCCCCCATGCACCTCGACCACGCGGTGACCTACCCCCAGCGCCACACGCACGGCGCTGCCCCGCTCCGGGCCGACGGCACCCGGCGCGCCCTGCGCATCGGACTCGGCGGACCCGTCGGCTCGGGCAAGACCGCCACCGTCGCGGCCCTGTGCCGCGCCCTGCGCGCCGAACTGTCCATGGCCGTCGTCACCAACGACATCTACACGCGCGAGGACGCGGAGTTCCTGCTGCGCGAGGCCGTCCTGCCGCCCGAGCGGATCAGCGCCGTGGAGACCGGTGCCTGCCCGCACACCGCCATCCGCGACGACATCTCCGCCAACCTGGAGGCCGTCGAGGAGCTGGAGGAGGCCTTCCGCGAGACCGGCCCGCTCGACCTGATCCTCGTCGAGTCCGGCGGGGACAACCTCACCGCCACCTTCTCCCGCGGGCTCGTCGACGCCCAGATCTTCGTCATCGACGTGGCCGGCGGGGACGACATCCCGCGCAAGGGCGGCCCCGGCGTCACCACCGCCGACCTCCTCGTCGTCAACAAGACCGACCTCGCCCCCCACGTCGGCTCCGACCTCGAGCGGATGGCCCGCGACGCCGCCGAGCAGCGCGGCGGACTCCCCGTCGCCTTCCAGTCGCTGCGCGGTCCGGAAGGCGTGGCTCCGGTGGCCGCCTGGGTCCGCGAGCAGATCGCCGCCTGGGCCGTACGGTGACCAGCGCGGTCCCCGCGACCGGCCTGCGGGCCACCGCCCGGATCCACGCCACCGCAGACGGCCGCGGCGGCACCGCCCTGCCGCTGCTGGCCGGGCAAGGGCCGCTCGCGCTGCGCCGCACCCGGGGCACCGCAGCCGAGGCGGGGGTCATGCTGGTCGGCGCCATGAGCGCCCCGCTCGGCGGCGACCACCTCACCGTCGAGGCGACCGCGGGCCCCGGGGCGCGGCTGGCCCTCGCCTCGGCGGCGGCCACCTTGGCCCTGCCCGGCCGGGGCGGCGAGCCCGCGCGCTACGACGTACGCCTGACCGTGGAGGACGGCGCGTCGGTGCGGTGGCTGCCCGAACCGCTGGTCTCCGTGCGCGGCAGCGACCTGCGGGTGCACACGCGGGTCGAACTGGCCCCCACGGCCCGGCTGCTGCTGCGCGAGGAACAGGTGCTGGGCCGCTGCGGGGAGGACCCCGGCCTGCTGCGCAGCCGGCTCACCGCCGCCCGGGGCGGCTGCCCGCTGCTGGACCAGGAGCTGACCTGCGGACCCGGCGCGCCCGGTGGCTGGGACGGTCCCGCGGGACTGGCGGGCCACCGGGCGCTCGGCCAACTCCTCGTCGTGGACCCGGCCTTCGCCCAGGCGCCGCCCGAGGCGGCGGTGCTGGGCGAGTTCGCCGCGGTCACGCCGCTGGCGGGTCCGGCCGTCCTGGTGACCGCCCTGGCCCCGGACGCCCTGCGGCTGCGGGAACTGCTCGACGCGGCCGTCCGCACCTACGGGACGCCGTAGTGCTCTGACCGGGAACGAAACGGGCACCGCTCAGCGGTACTCATCTCTCCGGTTATCGGGTTGGCAAAGAACCGGAGCCTGCTCTGTTGCCGGGTCGCGGTAAGGCGCGAGGATCCCCCTGCACGCCGACGACCGAAACGACCAATCCGGCCGCCCACGGCGGCGACTGACGCAGGGGGAACACGTACGTGATACGCAACGCGGCGCTGGGGAGCGCCGCCACACTGATCACCGGCACGCTGGCGGCGGGCCTGATGCTCGCGCCGTCGGCCTCGGCGGCCTCGGCCGGCCGTGACAACGGGGCCGCGGAGGCGGTGGGCGTCCAGATCGCCGCCGCCCGCGCCGCCCGCACCGGGATCGACTGGAAGGACTGTCCCGCCGACTGGGGCTTCGAGAAGCCGATCCAGTGCGGCTGGGTGAAGGTCCCGCTCGACTACACCAAGCCGTTCGGCAAGACCATCGACATCGCCGTCGACCGGATCGGCAACACGGGCACCAAGGAGGAGCGCCAGGGCGCGCTCATCTACAACCCCGGCGGCCCCGGCGGTTCCGGCATGCGCTTCCCGCGCCGGGTCACCACCAAGAGCCCGCTGTGGGTCAACGCTTCCAAGGCGTACGACTTCGTGGGCTTCGACCCCCGCGGCGTCGGCCACTCCGCGCCCATCTCCTGCATCGACCCGCAGGAGTTCGTCAAGGCCCCCAAGGCCGACCCGGTCCCGGACACCGAGGCCGACAAGCGCGCCCAGCGCAAGCTCGCCGCCGAGTACGCGGACGGCTGCAAGGAGCGCAGCGGCGAGATGCTGCCGCACATGACCACGCCGAACACCGCCCGCGACCTCGACGTGATCCGCGCCGCCCTCGGCGAGCAGAAGCTGAACTTCCTCGGCGTCTCCTACGGCACCTACATCGGCGGGGTCTACGCGACCCTGTTCCCGACCCACGTGCGCCGCATGATCGTCGACAGCGTGGTCAACCCGGACACGGACAACATCTGGTACGAGGCCAACCTCGGCCAGGACGTGGCCTTCCAGATGCGCTGGAACGACTGGCAGGACTGGGTCGCCAAGAACGACGCGGTCTTCCACCTCGGCGACACCCGCGCCAAGGTCGAGGCCAAGTACCAGGAGCTGCGCGCCAAGGCCAAGGCCAACCCGCTCGGCGGGGTCGTCGGCCCGGCCGAGCTGATCGGCTTCTTCCAGGGCGCCCCGTACTACGACTCCTCCTGGGTGCCCGTCGCCCAGACCTGGGCCGCGTACGAGGCGGGTGACGAGCACGCGCTCGTCGACGCCATCGCCCCGGACATGTCGGACACCAAGGGCAACGCCGCGTCCGAGAACGGCAACGCCGTCTACACCGCGGTCGAGTGCGCCGACGCCAAGTGGCCCACCAGCTGGGCCAAGTGGGACCGCGACAACACCCGGCTGCACCAGAAGTACCCGTTCCTGACCTGGTCGAACGCCTGGATGAACCTGCCCTGCGCGACCTGGAAGTCCAAGCAGAGCACCCCGATCGAGGTCGGTGCCAAGCGCGGTCTGGCGCCGGTGCTGATCGTCCAGTCCGAGCGGGACGCGGCCACGCCGTACGAGGGCGCGGTCGAGCTGCACCGCCGCCTCGCCGGCTCCCGCCTGATCACCGAGCAGAACGCCGGCTCGCACGGCGTCACCAGCCTGGTGAACCCCTGCATCAACACGCGGGTCGACACCTACCTGCTCACCGGCAAGGTCGACGCCAAGGACGTGACGTGCGCCCCGCACGCCGCTCCGGTCGCCCCGGCCCCGGTCGCCGCGCTGTCGCTCGAGCACGGTCCGGGCGCCGAGTGGCCGGCGCGTGAGGAGCTCCCGGCGGTCCGCTAGCCGGCCGGGGTCCGCGAACGGGAGGAGGCTCAGCGCGATCGGCGCCGGGCCTTCTTCCGTTCCTCCTCTACCTCGGCCTTGACCTCGGCCGCGTACCGGTCCACGTACTCCTGGCCGGACAGCTCGAGGATGGCGTACATGATCTCGTCGGTGACGGCGCGCAGGACGGTCCGCTCGCCCTCCAGCCCGGCGTACCGGGAGAAGTCCATCGGAGCGCCGAAGCGGATCGTCACCCGCCGGATCTTCGGGATCTTCTTCCCGGGCGGCTGGATCTCGAAGGTGCCGACCATCGCGCACGGCACGACGGGCACCCCGGCGCCCAGGGCCATCGCCGCCACGCCCACCTTGCCCTTGTAGAGGCGCCCGTCGTGCGAGCGCGTGCCCTCGGGGTAGATGCCCAGCAGTTCGTCCTTGGCCAGCACCCCCAGCCCCTCGCGCAGCGCCGCCTGGCCGGCGTTCTTGCCCGAGCGGTCCACGGGGATCTGCCCGGCGCTGCGGAAGAAGGCGGCCGTGAGCCGCCCCTTGACCCCGGGACCGGTGAAGTACTCGGCCTTCGCGAGGAAGGTGATCCGCCGCTTGAGGATCGCGGGCATCAGGAAGTGGTCGGAGAACGACAGGTGGTTGCCCGCGATGATCGCGGCCCCCTCCTCGGGGATGTTCTCCAGGCCCTCGATCCGCGGCCTGAACAGCAGCCGCAGCAGCGGACCGAGCAACACGTGCTTGAGCAAGTGGTAGAACACCGGGCCGCTCCCGATTCCTGGGGCGGCGCAGTGCCGGCCGCCGCCGGACATGGCGAAAGGAACCAGTCTAGGTGCGGTCGCACGCACCGTCACGACCTGGCACGCACCGTCGGCCACGACGGTTCAGCGGCAGGTGCCCCCGGCGCTCATGCGCCGCGCGAAGCGGCCATTCCCGCGGTCAGCAGTCCCAGCACCACCCAGCCGAACCACAGCCAGCCGTTGCTGCCGAGGGCCACGGAATACGTGGCGACGGCCACCAGGGCGGCGAAGGTCATCACTGCCATCGCCTTCACGGATCCGGTCATGCTCCATGGTGGCGCGCGAAGGCCGTCCTGCGCTACTGGCCACGCGCCCGGAGCGAGGCCAGATACGAGTTGTACGCCTCCAGCTCCTGGTCGCCGTCGCGGTCCGCGGCCCGGTCGGAGCGCTTCGCCGCCCGCTGCTCCGAGTGGTACCACTGGTAGACCAGCGCGATCAGCACCAGCACCGAGGGGATCTCGCTGAAGGCCCACGCGATGCCGCCGCCCCACTGCTGGTCGAGCAGCGCGTCGATGCCGAGGGAGGCCGGCGGGTTCGCATAGGTCTTGATCATCGGCTCGCTGGCCATCATCAGGGCGATGCCGAAGAAGGCGTGGAACGGCATGCCGGCGAACAGCTCGAGCATCCGCATCACGTAGCCGGGGCGGTGCGGCCCCGGGTCGATGCCCATGATCGGCCAGAAGAAGATCAGGCCGACAGCGAGGAAGTGCACCATCATCGCGATGTGCCCGGGCCGGGACTCCATCAGGAAGTCGAAGAGCGGGGTGAAGTAGAGGCCGTAGAGGCTGGCGATGAACAGGGGGATCGTGAACGCCGGGTGGGTGACGATCCGCATGTAGCGGCTGTGCAGCAGCGTGAGCAGCAGCTCGCGGGGGCCCTTGTGGCCGCGCGCGGCGGGCGGCAGCGCGCGCAGCGCCAGCGTCACCGGAGCGCCCAGCAGCAGCAGGATCGGCGTGATCATGCTGATCACCATGTGCTGGACCATGTGCACGCTGAACATGACCATGCCGTAGTCGTTCAGCTTGGTGCACATCACCAGCACCACGGTCAGCACGCCCAGGGTGAAGGCGATGGTCCGGCCCAGCGGCCAGGAGTCCCCGCGCCGGCGCAGCCGCAGCACGCCCCAGCCGTACAGCGCGAGCCCCAGCAGGGATCCGAAGAGGAAGAAGGGGTCGAAGGAGAGCTCCAGCCCGCGCCCGAGAGTGAACGGCGGCAGGTCCATGTTCATGCCCATGCCGTGCCCGCTGTGGTCCATCTCTTCACTCCCTTGACTGTGGCGCCCCACCACAGTAATGCCGCCCCCGCACGCTCCTGCGCGCGGGGGCGGCCGTAACGGGCATACGGTTACAGAACCGTCTGGGCCTCGTCGTAGCGCTCGGTCGGGACCGTCTTGAGGGTCGAGGTCGCCTCGGCGAGCGGGACCATCTCGATGTCCGTGCCGCGCAGCGCCGTCAGCATGCCGAACTCGCCGCGGTGCGCGGCCTCCACGGCGTGCCAGCCGAAACGCGTCGCCAGGACGCGGTCGTACGCGGTGGGCGTGCCGCCACGCTGGACGTGGCCCAGGATCACCGGACGGGCCTCCTTGCCCAGGCGGTGCTCCAGCTCCACCGCGAGCCGGTTGCCGATGCCGGCGAACCGCTCGTGGCCGTACATGTCGGTGCCGCCGTCCTCGAGCTCCATCGAGCCGGGGCGGGGCTTGGCGCCCTCGGCGACCACCACGATCGCGAACCGCTTGCCCGCCGAGAACCGCTCGCCGACGATCGCCGTCAGCTCCTCGATGTCGAAGGGGCGTTCCGGTACGACGATCGCGTGCGCGCCGGCCGCCATGCCCGAATGCAGGGCGATCCAGCCGGTGTGGCGGCCCATGACCTCGACGACCATCACGCGCTGGTGGGACTCGGCGGTGGTCTTCAGCCGGTCCAGCGCCTCGGTGGCGACCCCGACGGCGGTGTCGAAGCCGAAGGTGACGTCGGTGGACGCGATGTCGTTGTCGATGGTCTTGGGGACGCCGACGATCGGCAGGCCCGCCTGGGAGAGCAGGTTCGCGGCCTTCAGGGTGCCCTCGCCGCCGATCGGGATGATCGCGTCGAGGCCGAGGTCCGCGACGTGGCCGCGGGCGCGCTCCACACCGTCGCGCAGGTGTGCGGGCTGCACCCGGGAGGAGCCGAGGATGGTGCCGCCGCGGGCGAGGATGCCGGCGACGGCGTCGAGGTCGAGCTTGCGGTAGTCCGCCTCCAGCAGGCCCTTCCAGCCGTCGTGGAAGCCGATCACCTCGTCGCCGTGGTCGACGACCGCGCGGTGCACGACGGAGCGGATGACGGCATTCAGGCCGGGGCAGTCGCCACCGGAAGTGAGCACACCAATGCGCATGGCAGGAAGAGACCTTTGCAACGTGGGCCGACGACCGGACCACGTCGTCCGGTTGGAACTACATGTCACCCTACAAGCGGATGGCCGGTGGGCTGAACCATCCTCCACATCCTGGTCGTACCCGTGGTGTGAACGCACGCCGGCCCGGTCCCCACCAGGGGATCCGGGCCGGACGGCGCGTGCCGGGCGGTCCCGGCGCCGCCTCAGGCGGGCTGCGTCGCCGCCGCGATGCGCTCGGCGCGCAGCGCCTCGTACCACCGGTCGTCTATGGCCGGCAGCGCGTTGACGTCGAGGGCCAGCTTCAGCAGCAGGTCCGCGACCTGCGGGTTGCGGGCCATCACGGGGCCGTGCATGTACGTGCCGAACACCGTGTCGTTGTACGCGCCTTCGGTGCCGTCGCCGGTGCCGTTGCCGCGGCCCATGGTCACGCGGGCGAACGGCCGCGCCGTCGGCCCGAGGTGGGTGACCCCCTGGTGGTTCTCGAAGCCCGTCAGCTGCGGCAGGCCGAGCCGCGGGTCGATGTCGGCCAGGACGTCGCCGACGCACCGCTCGCCCTCACCGCGCAGGGTGACCACGTCCAGCAGGCCGAGGCCCTCCTGACGCTGTCCCTGGTCGTTGACGAACTCCTTGCCGAGGATCTGGTACCCGGCGCAGACGGAGAAGACGATGGCCCCGTTCGAGACGGCCCGCTCCAGACCGCCGTCGCGCAGCAGGCGCTCGGCGGCCAGGCGCTGCGGCCGGTCCTCGCCGCCGCCGATCAGGTAGATGTCGCCCGAGGTGGGGATCGGCTGGTCGCTGCGCACGTCCACGCGCTGCACGTCCAGGCCGCGCTGGCGCGCCCGGCGCTCCACCACGAGGGCGTTGCCCTGGTCTCCGTACGTGCTGAGCAGGTCGGGGTAGACCCACACCAGACGCAGGCTGTTGTCGCTCATGCTCTTGTCCTCTGCGGTTCTGAGGGGGCTAGTTGCCGACGCGGCGGCGCACGTCCTGGAAGGCGGTGTAGTTGGCGATCAGCTCGATCTGCCCGGGCGGCGCCAGCTGCACGGCCTCGTCGAGGGTTTCGCACACGCGGAAGTCCAGGCCCGCGACCTCCAGACGCACCGCGAGGTCCAGCTTGCGGTCGCCGATCACGAAGATCGGGTGGCCGGCCAGGCGCGGGTAGTCCACGTCCCACAGCCAGGAGGTGTCGGTGCCGTCGGCGCCGCGCGCGTTCACCGAGAGGATCACCGGGGTGGGCGGCGGATCGATCAGCGAAAACGTTTCGAGCCAGCCCGCCGGGTTCTTCGCGAGCAGCAGCCGCAGCTCACGGCCCTGGAACTGCACCACGTCGTAGCGGCCGGCGACGGCCTGCACCTGGTACATGCGCTCCAGCGCGACCTGGGGCGGCACACCGAAGACGGCGGCGACGGCGGCCGAGGTGGCGGCGTTGGCCTTGTTCGCGCGGCCCGGCAGCTGGAGGTGGATGGGCCAGGCCGAACCGTGCGGGTCCAGGACGTGGTCGCCGGAGAGCACCCAGGTCGGCGTGGGGCGGCGGAAACCGCACTCGCCGCAGAACCAGTCGTCGCCCGGGCGCTGCATGACACCGCCGCAGGAGGGGCACGACCAGGCGTCGTCCTTCCACTCCTGGCCGGCCGCGACCCACACCACGTTCTGCGAGGAGGAGGCGGACCAGACGATGAGCGGGTCGTCGCAGTTGGCGACGATGACCGCCTTGGAGCCGGACAGGCCCTCGCGCCACTTCTCCGCGAGCATGCGGGTCTCGGCGGCGCGGTCCAGCTGGTCGCGCGAGAGGTTCAGCAGGGCGATCACCTTGGGGGTGACGTCCCGGGCCACTCCGGCCAGGTACTTCTCGTCGACCTCGATGACGCCGTACTTGGCGTCCGAGCCGCCGGCCAGCGCCGAGGTGATGCCGGCCGGCATGTTGGCGCCCAGCGCGTTGGAGACGA
The DNA here is from genome assembly GCF_040651925.1 of Streptomyces sp. NPDC048349. NCBI lineage: Bacteria > Bacillati > Actinomycetota > Actinomycetes > Kitasatosporales > Streptomycetaceae > Streptomyces > Streptomyces sp. NPDC048349. The sequence goes on from NZ_JBEZLA010000044.1 coordinate 37,927, forward strand.
CCGGACCGCTGGCCCGCAGGGCCTCCGCGATCAGCCGGGTCGTCGTGGTCTTGCCGTTCGTCGCGGAGACGAGGACGACGTCGAGATGCTGCGCCAGCGCGCCGAGGAGATCGGGGTCGAGCCTGAGTGCGACCTTGCCGCCGATCACCGATCCGCTTCCGCGTCCCGCGGCCCGCGACACCGCCGCCGCGGCCTTGCCCGCCGTCACGGCCAGCTTGGCCCGCGGCGAAAGCGGCTCCGTGTTGCCTGCCATCGTCCCTTGTCCTCCTTGCGTCGGTCGGGCCCAGCCTATCCAGTACCGGCCGGGGCCTTGACCGCGGCGCCCCCGCACCGCGGCAGATCTCCTCATATATTCGCCCGTCGTACCCTTACGGCCATGCGACAGCGCCCCATCCCCGGTACCACCGGCATCGTCCGCACCGTGAGCCTGCTGGGCGATCCGGTGCTCCATTCCGCTTGCGCGGAGGTCACCGAGTTCGGACCGGTCCTCGACCGGCTCGTCGAGGACATGTTCGCGACGATGTACGCCGCCCAGGGCGTCGGCCTCGCCGCGAACCAGATCGGGGTCGGGCAGCGGGTGTTCGTCTATGACTGCCCCGACGACGAGGACGTCCGCCATGTCGGACACGTCGTCAACCCGCGGCTGTTCGCCGCCGACGGGGACGAGTTCCTCGGTCCCGAGGGCTGTCTGTCGCTGCCGGGGCTGGAGGCGGGGACGGCGCGGTTCGACCACGCCGTGGTCGAGGGGGTCACCTCGGGCGGGGAGCCCGTGCGGATCGAGGGGACCGGGTTCTTCGCCCGGTGCCTGCAGCACGAGTGCGATCACCTGGCGGGCACGGTGTACGCGGACCGGGTCACCGGGCTGCGGGCGCGCAGGCTGAGGCGGGCGATCCGGAAGACCACCTGGGGCGCGCAGGCGCTGCGCGCCTGAACGCAGCCCGGCTGCGCCGGGACCGGAGGCGCCGCCCGGACCCCGCGCTCGCGACGCCGGCGGAGCCCGGTTCGGCCGCGGTCCCGGCAGGCGGCGGCCCGGGACAGTCAGAAGCCGGGGCCGTCTTCGCGGTTGCCGGCTGTGGCCAGGCGGCCCCAGAGGAGGTCCGTGAGGCCGGTGACCAGGTCCGCGCGGTCGCAGGGGCGTTCGCCCAGCCACCAGTCGCCCGCCGCGTGCATCATGCCGACGATGCCGTGGCCCCAGACCCGGGCGAGGCGTTCGCCGCCCGGGCCGAGGTCCACGCGTTCGCCGATCACCTCGGCCAGCTCCTCGCCGAGGCGGCGCAGCAGCGGGGCCGAGTGCAGGCCCACGTCGAAGCCGCGTTCGGCGCTCTGGGAGTCCTCGGCCGGATGCATCAGGAAGCGGTAGACCTGCGGGCGGGCCTCGATGGCGGCGAGGTAGGTGTCGAGGGTGGACTCCACCCGGCGGCGGCGCTCGGCCGGGGCGTCGAGGGCGGCCCGCAGGGAGTCGAGGAGCGCGTCGGTGTGCCGGACCGCGAGGGCCTGGTAGAGGCCCGCCTTGTCGCCGAAGTGCCGATAGAGGATCGGCTTGGTGATGCCGGCCTCGGCGGCGATGGCGTTCATGGAGGCCTTGGGGCCGTCCCTGAGCACCACCCGGTCGGCGGCTTCGAGCAGCTCCCGGCGCCGGCGTTCGCCCGATCCCGGCTCGCCTGCGTGCTGCGTGGTCTCCATGATGTGTTTCTCTCCCCGCCCTTGCGATGTGCGTGACGCCCACGCAACGTAACACCCCGCACACCCTGGCGATCGAATCGGTGGTGGTCGCGGCCGTGGGGCACCGTCCGCGCTTGACACTGCTTACTCACCGGTAACAGACTGTGCCCACGTGTGGGTTACCGCTAGTAACACATACATGGACGAGCGCGGACAGGTGGAGGGGACATGGCGGAGTTCACCATGGAGCTCAACGACGACCAAAAGCAGGTCCGGGACTGGATCCACGGCTTCGCCGCCGACGTGATCCGCCCCGCGGCCGCGGAATGGGACGAGCGCGAAGAGACTCCCTGGCCCGTCATCCAGGAGGCCGCCAAGGTCGGCATCTACTCGCTGGACTTCTACGCCCAGCAGTTCTTCGACCCGACGGGCCTCGGCATCCCGATGGCGATGGAGGAGCTCTTCTGGGGCGACGCGGGCATCGCCCTGTCCATCGTCGGCACCGGGCTCGCGGCCATCGGCGTCGTCGCGAACGGCACCGAGGAGCAGATCGGCACCTGGATCCCCCAGATGTACGGGACCCCGGACGACGTGAAGGTGGCCGCGTTCTGCTCCTCCGAGCCGGACGCCGGATCGGACGTCGGCTCCATGCGGACCCGAGCGGTCTACGACCAGGCCAAGGACGAGTGGGTGCTCAACGGCACCAAGACCTGGGCGACCAACGGCGGCATCGCCAACGTCCACATCGTCGTGGCCGTCGTCGACCCGGAGCTCGGCACCAAGGGGCACGCCTCCTTCATCGTCCCGCCGAACACGCCGGGGCTGTCCCAGGGCCAGAAGTTCAAGAAGCACGGCATCCGCGCCTCGCACACCGCCGAAGTGGTCCTCGAGGACGTACGGATCCCCGGCTCCTGCCTCCTCGGCGGCAAGGAGAAGCTGGACGAGCGGCTCGCGCGGGCCCGGGAGCGGGCGCGCAGCGGCGGGGGCGAGCGCGTGAAGAACGCCGCGATGGCCACCTTCGAGGCCTCGCGCCCGGCGGTCGGCGCGATGGCCGTGGGCACCGCGCGTGCGGCGTACGAGGTGGCCCTGGACTACGCCAGGACCCGCACGCAGTTCGGCCGCCCGATCATCGACAACCAGGGCGTCGCCTTCCAGCTCGCCGACATGCGCACCCAGATCGACGCGGCCCGGCTGCTCGTGTGGCGGGCGTCCTGGATGGCGGTCGCGGGCCGTCCGTTCACCTCGGCGGAAGGCTCGATGTCGAAGCTCTTCGCGAGCGAGGTCGCCAAGAAGGTGACGGCCCAGGCGGTCCAGATCCTCGGCGGCAACGGCTTCACCCGCGAGTACCCGGTGGAGCGCATGCACCGCGACAGTGCCATCTACACCATCTTCGAGGGGACCAGCGAGATCCAGCGGCTGGTGATCGCCCGCACGATCTCGGACATGCCGATCCGCTAGGGCGCCGGACGAGGACGGGCAGGGGCGGGGTCGCGGGGCGGTGGCGGAGGTCACCGGTCGCGGCGGGGGGAACCCCCGCCGCGCACCAGCCCCCGCAGGGCCCGGGAGAAGATCCAGCGGCCGGCCAGGGCGACCGCCGGGTCCAGTGCGCGGGGCAGGCCGCGCAGACGCAGGTCCTCGCGCCAGTGGATCTCGCTGCCCCCGTCCGGCAGGGGGCGGATCTCGATCTCCGCCCACCCCGTCACGGTCCGTCCGCGCTTCACCAATCGGACGAACCCGCCCGTACCCTCCGCGGGAGGCCGCCAGACGACGACTTCCATCGGGTCGTCGCATGTGATCCTGCCCACCCCGGTGCGCGCCGTGAAGACCGTTCCGACCGCCGTCGGCGGCTCCGTTTCGATGATCGTCCGGGTGAGGGGGACCCGTTCCCCGTGGCGTTCCCAGTCCGTGAGTCGCGACCATGCCTCGGTCGGCGCGAGCGGCGTGCGGTGAACGATCCGGATACCGGGCATGAGCGCATGGTAATCGGGCATACACACCCTGAACTGGACGGCCGATATGGGTTCCGTCCGGGGGTGGCGATCGGTAATACTCACCGCCACCGTGGATCGCGGATTCGACCGGGTGACCACCGGCCCTCCCGCCCCACTCTGCGAGGAGGTGCGCCATGTGCTCCCACCAGCCCCCCTGCCCGCCCGCCGACAGCGCCGACCGCGACGCCGCCCGGACCGTGGCCTTCCACCCCGAACAGGGCTGGAGCCTGCTCTGCAACGGCGTCATGGTCTTCGACGACACCGGTGAACTGCTCCCCGACGGCCAGACGGTGGAACCCCGCCGCCCGGCCCTGGTCTGAGCCAGGAGGCAGCATGCGCCAGCAGCTGATCCGCAAGCCCGTCCCCAAGCCCGCCCCCCGAGACCTGGACCTGCGCACACCGTCGGGCAGACCCCTCCCGTACTGACGGGAGCTCCGACCGCGTTACCGCGCCGCCCGGCCGTCCACCGGCTGTAGATCAGCCGGTGGGCCCCGTGGCCCCGCCCCGGAACGCCGTCTCGTACGCGGCGTCGCCGATCGCCGCCCTGGCCTGCCGCTCGCCCTCGTCGCGCAAGGCCGTCAGCGAGGGCGAGCCCATCTGCGGCCGCCCGACCGTGCGCCACCAGGCGTGCCCGGTGCCCAGCAGCCGCGCCGCCAGCTCGCCGTCGCCGAGCCCCGCCACCGCCGCGGCCAGCAGGTCCAGGCCCAGCGCGATCCCGAAGCGGTCGCCGAGCAGCCGTTTGCCCGACAGCATCGCCCGCACGTGCCGGGCCGCCTCCCCGTGGTCGCCCACGCCCAGCGCGGCCACCGCAAGGACGTAGTCGGCGTACGCCCGCAGCCAGCGCTCGCCCAGCTCCGCGCAGGTCTCCCGCAGGGCCAGGGCCTCCTGGGCCGCCTCCTCGAAGCGCCGCAGGTCGCAGAGCGCGTAGCTGGTGGCCAGCTTGCACAGCAGCCAGCCCGCGGCGCTGGTCCGCCCGCCGTGGCCCGCCCGCGCCCGCGGGCCGGCCAGCGCGAGGGCCCGTACGGGGTCGCCCGGCATCATGACGGACACGGCGTGCAGATAGGCCGCGCGCAGTTCCCGCTCGGGGTCCGCGAGGCGGGCCGCGCCCTTCGTGCACTCCTCGCCGATCCGCCGGGCGGTCTCCAGGTCGCCTTGGAGCAGCGCGGTGAGGCCGAGGGCCCACAGGGCCTGGTTGTACGCGGCTCCCGTGGGCAGGGCGGCGGCCAGGGCCCGCTCCAGGAAGCCCCGGCCCTCGTGCACGTGCCCGCACGCGAACCAGTAGAACCACAGGGCGCCGGCCATCTCCAGCGCCGTCAGGGGGTCGGAGCCGAGCAGGTGCTCCAGCGCCGTCCGCAGCTGTGCGTGCTCGGCGGTCATCCTGCGGTACCAGTCCACCTGGCCCGGGCCCAGCCAGCCCCGGTCGGCGGCGCGGGAGAGCGCCGCGTACCAGTGGGCGTGCCGGTCGGCGACGATCCGTGCCTCGCCGAGCTCGCCCAGCCAGTCGTGCCCGTACTCGCGGATCGTGTCCAGCATCCGGTAGCGGGCGCCCGCGCCGCGCTCCGCAGTGCACCGGACCACCGATTTGGCGACCAGGCCCGCCAGTACCCGCTCCACCCGGGAGGCGGCCAGCGGGCCGCCCGCGCACACGGCGCGGGCCGCGGCGACGTCGAAGTCCCCGGTGAAGACCGAGAGCCGGGCCCACAGGAGCCGTTCCAGCGGCTCGCACAGCTCGTGGCTCCAGCCGATCGCGGTCCGCAGGGTCCGGTGCCGGTGCGGCAGCGCGGCCCGGGTGTCGGCGAGCACGTCGAAGCGCTCGCCGATGCGTTCGGCCATCTGCTCCAGGGTCCACGCCCGCATCCGGGCGCCGGCCAGTTCCAGGGCGAGCGGGATCCCGTCGAGGCGGCGGCACAGGTCGGCCGCGACCGCGGTCCGGCCCGCGTCCTCGAAGGCGGCCGCCGCCCGAGGGGTCGCGGCGACGGCGCGGGCGCGGAACAGGGCGAGGGCGTCGCTGTCGGGGCCCGCGCAGGGCAGCGGCCGGACCTCGACGACCTCCTCGCCGGGGGAGCCGAGCGGCTCCCGCGAGGTGGTCAGGACCGTCAGCCCGGGTGCGGACTGCAGGAGTTCGCCCACCAGATGGCGGCAGTGGGCCACCAGGTGCTCACAGGTGTCGAGCACGAGCAGGAGTTCCTTGTCGGCCATCCACGCGCACAACTCCTCGTCGAGGGGGCGGGCGGTGTGGTCGGCGAGGCCGACGACGTGGGCGACGGTCGTGGTGAGCAGCGCGGGGTCGCGCAGCGGTGACAGGTCCACCCACCACACGCCGTCGTGCCGCGCCGGGCGGGTCGCGCTGGCGGCCCGCAGGGCGAGCCGGGACTTGCCGACGCCGCCCACCCCGGTGAGGGTGACCAGTCTTCGTTCGCTCAACAGGCGGTCGAGGAGACCGAGTTCGGGCTCCCGGCCGACGAAGCTCGCCGATTCCGGCGGCAGGTTTCCCGGCACGGCGACCGAGTCTGGCTCGGCGTCGCCGCCCGCGGATGCTGCCTGATTGTTGTTGACCGAGTACTCACCGAACACGGATGTATTGTGCGTGATCTTCTTTCGCCGCAGTGCCGTTCAGGCGGATCGCTGCCCGATCTCACGGCGCGAGGGTGACGGTCCGCTCCGCGGAGAAGGCGCCCCAGTTCCCGTCGGGCAGCCGGGCGCGCAGCTTCACGGCCCACACGGTACCGGCCGGCTCGGTCACCGCGATCCGGTGTTCCACCCGTCCGCTGGGCACCGCACCCGTGCCGAACTGGATGACGGTGGTGGGCCGTCCGTTGACGTACAGCTCGTACTCGCTCGTCTGCCGGCCGGTGTCCGGCGCGGTCCAGGAGAGGGTGACGGTACCCGGCGAGGCGGTCGCGGTGAGGCCCTCGGGCGCGGTGCCCGGTCCGCCGCCCGCGGCGGGCGGGGTGGTCACGTCCACCGCGGGGGAGTCGGGGGAGGAGCGGTCCGCCCCGTCCCGGGCCCGCACGGTGAAGGTGTACACGGTGTCCGGCTGGAGGCCGCTCAACGCCGTGCCGCTCTCGCCGGGGCCCGCGGTGTGGATCCGGACGCCGCCCTGGTAGACGTCGTACGCCGTCACGCCCGTGTCGTCCGTCGCGGCGGACCAGGACACCCGGGCGGTGCGGGGCCCCGTCGCCCGGCCCGTGGCGGACGCGGGGGCGGTCGGCGGCCGCAGGTCCTCGGCCCGGGCCGCCGGAGTGGTCGCGCGGACGGCCGGGCCGGTCCCGGAGAGGTTCCCGGCGGCGTCCTTGGCGCGGACCGTGAAGGCGTAGCCGGTCTGCGGGGTGAGGCCGGTGATGTCCACCATCGTCTTCCCGGCCGGGAGTTCGCGGACCGGGCGGCCGGCTTCGAGGACCTGGTAGCCGCTCACCCCGTCGCCCTGTGCGGCCGCGTCCCACATGACGTGCACGGTGGTGGAGCTGGAGGCCTGCGCGGTGACCCCCGCGGGGGCGGGCGGCGGCTCGGTGTCGGGCGCGGTGCACCCGGCGGACGCCGCCGGGCCGCCGAGGGACAGGCACAGGACGAGCAGGGGCGCGGTGCGTCGCACGGGATGCCTTCCTCCGCTTCCGCGTAAAGGTCTAGACATATATGGCACGCGGGACGCCGGTGCGGCAAGACCCGTGCGGCGGGGGCCGCCTGGCGGGGCTCCTCGCCGTCGGCTGCGATCAGGCGCTGCTGGAGCGCTGGAGCGCTGGAGCGCTGGAGCAGCCGTGCGACCGGTGGGAGCGAGATCGTCAAGGACCGACCGCCCATCACGGACGGTCAACACCCGTACGGCGGACACATATTTTGCCCGACGGCGCTGCCGGCTGCGCCACCATGGCGGCGACTCAAGGAGGTCTCGATGGTGATTTCCCTCTCCGTGGTCGTCCTGCTCGTCATCCTCGCCTGGATCTTCCTGCGCAGCGGCGGTCTCAAGTTCTCCCACGCCCTCGTCTGCGTGCTGCTCGGCTTCTACCTCGCGAGCAGCAGCATGGCGGCGACGATCCACGACGGCCTGACGGCCACCGCGAACGTGGTGTCCAGCCTCAAGCCCTGAACCCTCAAGCGGCGACCGACTGTTGCGCGCACGTGAATCATCCGGATCCTCCATGGACTTTTCGAGCGCCGCGATCTAGCGTCTGGCGGCGGCGCGATGTCAGACGCAATGTCAACAGCACGGAAGAGACACGGAGGAAGCCCGGATGTTCCGAAGAGCGCTGAACTGCGCCGTGGCACCGGTCGTCGCCGCATTCACGGTGGTGTACGGCGTCACGCCGGCCCAGGCCGACGACATACCCAAGGCCCCCGGCTACCGCCTGGTCAGCCACTACGAAGGCGCCGCCGCGGCCCCCGCACCGCTGCCCGGCCAGGCGCCGCCGCAGCACCCCTTCCTCGCGCCCAACGGCCGCAGCGGCATGCACTCCGACGCCTCCGGAAGCGCCACCTCCCCCTGGTCCGGGCCGCTCGGCAAGGACCCGGAGGTGACCAGCGAGAAGATCGCCGCCCTCGGCGGCGAATGCGCCACCGCCACCTTCGACGCGGGCGGCCGGCTCGTCACGGTGTGCGGCACCTTCACGGGGTTCAAGGTCAAGCTGCTGGAGCCCCGTACGCTCGCCACGCTCGCGGAGTACCAGCTCCCGCAGCGTTCCTCGACGGTCGAGGCGATCACCTCCCTCGACTTCGCGAAGATCTTCAAGGACACCTCGGGCGGCGCCTACTTCTACCTGGACCACCAGGACCGGGCCGTGCTGGCCGACTCCCGTCAGCACGTCCTGCGCCTCGCGCACTCCCAGCGGCCCGACGGCAGCTGGCAGTTCGCCGTCGAGAGCGACTGGGACCTCACCGGCCACGTGCCGCACGACTGCGTCACCTGGACCAACCTGCGGCCCAGCGGCACCTGCGACCCCGTCACCTCCGTCATGCCCGACTGGAACGGCCTCATCTGGTGGGTCACCCGTCAGGGCCGCGTCGGCACCGTGGACCCGCACACCTCCCGGATCCGTTCCCTGCGGCTGGACGGCGAGGAGATCCAGAACTCCTTCTCCGTCGCCGAGGACGGCGTCTCCATCGTCTCCGACCACGCCCTCTACAGCTTCCGCGCCGCCGCCGACGGCACCCCCGAAGTGCAGTGGCGCCAGACCTACGACCGCGGCACCGGCGCCAAGCCCGGGTCCGTGAACCAGGGTTCGGGCACCACCCCGGACCTCTTCGGCGAGGGCTACGTCGCCATCACCGACAACGCCGACGACCGGATGAACGTCCTGGTCTACCGGCGGGGCGCGGACGTCCCGGCCGACCGTCGGCTGGTCTGCAAGGTGCCGGTGTTCGGCTCCGGTGCCTCGACCACCGACAACTCCCTGATCACCTGGGGCAACAGCATCGTCGTCGAGAACAACTACGGCTACGAGAACGTCACCTCGCTGCTGCTGGGCAAGTCCGTCGTCGGCGGCGCGACCCGCATCGACGTGCGCGCCGACGGCAGCGGCTGCGACACGGTGTGGCGAAGCCCGGTCCGGGCGCCCTCGGTCGTCCCCAAGCTCTCCACCGCGAACGGGCTGCTCTACTTCTATGAGAAGGAACCCAACTCCTGGGGGATCGACGCCTGGTACCTCACCGCGGTGGACTTCCGCACCGGTGAGCGCCGCTGGCGCCGGCTGACCGGCACCGGCCCGCTGTACGACAACAACTGGGCCCCGATCACCCTCGGACCCGACGGGACCGCGTACGTCGGCGTCTTCAACGGCATCGTCGCGGTCCGCGACGGCGGCTCCTAGACCGGGGTCCGCCGGCTGCGCAGGCGGCACACCGCCACCCGGCGCACCCCCGCCGGGCTGCGGCACCCGCCGCCCCCACCTCAGCGGCGCGGGCACCCCGGCCCGGGGGAGAGCCGGCAGATCTCCGCCAGTCGCGCCCCGACGTCCACGCTCCACAGCCGTACCGTGCCGTCGGTGCTGCTGCTCGCCACCGTGCGCCCGTCGGGGGAGAAGGAGACCCCCCACACCGCGCTCGTGTGACCGGACAGCGCGGCCACCGGGCGGCGGCCCGCCACCTCCCACAACCGCACCGTACGGTCGTTGCCGCTGCTGGCGAGGGTCCGCCCGTCGGGGGAGAACGCGATGCCCCGCGCGGAGCCGGTGTGACCGGTAAGCGCCGCCTCGAAGCGCCGGCGGCGGGCGTCCCACAGCCGGACGGTCCCGTCGTTGCCGCTGCTGGCCAGGGTCCGGCCGTCGGGGCTGAAGGCCACGCCCCGTACCGCCCCCGTATGGCCGGTCAGCGCGGCCAGCTGCCGGTGCGCGGCCACGTCCCAGAGCCGTACGGTCAGATCGTCGCCGGCGCTCGCCAGGGTGCGCCCGTCGGGGCTGAACACCACGTCGTTGGCGAAGTCCGTGTGGCCGGCGAGCACGGCGAGCCTGCGGCGCGCGGCCACGTCCCACAGCCGCACCGCGCCGTCGGAGCCCGCCGCGGCCAGGGTCCGGCCGTCCGGTGCGAAGGCCACGGAGAACACGGTGCCGCCCTGGCCGGGGAGGGTGGCGGACGGCCCGCGCGCCGCGACGTCCCACAGCCGGACCGTGCCGTCGGAGCCCGCCGAGGCCAGCGTCCGCCCGTCGGGGGAGAAGGCCACCGAGAACACGGTCTCGGTGTGCCCCGCGAACGTGGCCACCACCCGGCGCCCCGCCACGTCCCACAGGCGCACCGCGTGGTCCGCCTCCGCGGTGGCCAGCAGTCTTCCGTCGGGGCTGTACGCGGCGTGCCAGACCTCGGTGAAGGGACGCGAGGTCAGCACCGGGCCGCGCAGGTCCCACAGCACCACCGACTGGTCGAACCCGGCGGTGGCCAGCACCGTCCCGGCCGGGTCCACCGCCACCCCGAGCACGTAGTCGGTGTGTCCGGCCAGCGTCGCCGTCAGGCGTCCGGCGCGCACGTCCCACAGCCGGGTCGTGCCGTCGCCGCCCGCGCTGACGACCGTCGTCCCGTCCGGGGTGTAGGCCACGCCGTTGACGTCGTCGCTGTGTCCCGTCAGCGTTGCGGTGGGACGGCGCCCGGCCACGTCCCACAGCCGCACGGTCCGGTCCACGCCCCCGGTGGCGACGCTCTGCCCGTCCGGCGCGAACGCGGCCCCCAGCACCTCGTCCGTGTGCCCGTCCAGGACGGCCAGCCGACGGGCGGTCCCCGGATCCCACAGCCGTACGGTGCGGTCGGCGCCGGCCGACACGAGCGTGCGGCCGTCCGCCGCGTACGCCAGGGCGTTGACCGTCCCGACGTGGCCTTCGAGGGCGGCCACCACCCGGTGCTCCCCGGCGGCCTCCCACAGCCGGACCGTTCCGTCGGGGGACGCGACGGCCAGGGTCCGCCCGTCGGGTGCGAAGGCCACGGCCCGGGCGCCGGTGGTGTCCGGCGCCAGGACCGCGGCCGTGCGGTGGGCCGCGACGTCCCACAGCTGCGCGGGACCGTCCGTGGAGGTCGCCGCGAGCGTGCGGCCGTCGGGGCTGAAGGCGAGGGCACGTACCCGCCCGGGCAGGGTGAAGGACGCCGTCGTGCGGCGGTCGGACATCCGCCGCAGGATCACCCTGCCGTCCGAACCGGCCGTCGCCAGCTCGCCGTTCCCCGGGGCGAAGGCCACCGCGTTCACGGCGCCGCCGTGGCCGGCGAGCCGGGCGATGAACGGCTGGGACTGGGTGCTCAGCACCGCCCCGCGCGCCTCGGTCGTGGCCGAGGTCCGGTAGGCCTCGGCGGCGAGCCGCATGGACCTCTCGGGCTGGCCGGCCGCCAGCGAGGCGGACTGCAGGGCCAGCGCCCGCGAGCGGGCGACACGCTCCTGGCCGAGCGCGCCCGCGCGCTGCTCGTAGGCCAGCCCGCCCGCGCCCACGGCCAGCACGAGCAGGACCACGAGCGTGGCCAGCATCCGCTGCCGCAGGCGCACCTGACGCCGGGCCTGCCGCTGCCGGGCTTCCTGCGCGGCCTCGCCGGCCCGCAGGAAGGCCTCCTCGCGCGGGCCGAGCCGGCTCCTGTCGTCCAGCTCGGCGGCCCACGCCCGGGCGGTCTCCAGCCGGTTCCCCCGGTAGAGGGCCGAGGGATCGCGGTCCTCGCGCTCCCATTCGGCGGCGGCGTGCGCCAGCTGCTGGTGGACCAGCAGGCCGGCCCGGTCGGCGTGGATCCAGCCGCGCAGCCGCGGCCAGGCGTGCAGCAGCGCCTCGTGGGTGATCTCGACGGTGTCGCTGTCCACGGTCACCAGCCGGGCCCGGACGAAGGTGTCGAGCGCCGCCGCGGCCCGGTCCGGGCCGGGCAGTTGTTCCATCAGGGCGGTCCGGTCCATCCGGCGGCGGGTCGCCCCCGCGCCGTCGGCGACGTGGACCAGCCGGACCAGGACGCGGCGGACCGTCCGCTGTTCGGCCGGGTAGAGACGGGCGAACACGGTCTCGGCGGTCCGCGCGATCGCACCCTGAATGCCGCCGGTCCGCTCGTACCCGGCGACCGTCAGGGTGGATCCGGTGCGCTGCTGCCAGGTGGCCATGAGGGCGTGCGAGACCAGCGGCAGCACACCGGAGGGCGTGTGTCCGGGGCTGTCCTCGCGCAGCCCGGCGTCGCGCAGCAGCAGGGGGACCAGGCCCGGCTCGAGGGTGACTCCGGCGAGTTCCGCCGGGCGCGTGATCGAGGCGCGCAGCTCCGCCAGGGTCATCGGGGGCAGGACGAAGAGCCCCGGGGCGAAGGCCGGTGCCAGGTCCGGCAGCTCCAGAGCGCTGCCGGTGAAGTCCGCCCGTACGCCCAGGACCACGACGGCGGGGTCGGGTCCGTCACCGTCCGGCCGGGACGTGGACACGGCCGAGAGGACCCGGGCGAAGGCGTGTCGCTCGTCCTCCTCGGAGCAGAGCGTGAACAGCTCCTCGAACTGGTCGACGATCAGCACGGGCCGTACCGGCGGGGGCCGGCGGTCCCGGCCCGGGTCCTCGTCCGGGTCCGGGCCGGGGGACAGGAGCGGGGCGGTGTCCGACAGCCGCCGGAAGGCTTCCAGCAGCCTCAGGGGCCGCTCCCGTAACTCCTGGGCACCGAAGCCCGGATCGCTGCCCAGCACCTTCGCCGTGCAGTCGAGCAGTTCCTGGAGCGGATGGGCCGTGGGGGTGAAGCGCACCACCGGCCACGCCTCGGCGCCGGGCATCGGGAAGCCGCCGCGCCGCAGGGCGGGGACGAGACCGGCGTTCAGCAGGGAGGACTTGCCCGCACCGGAGGGGGCTACCAGCACGAGCGGCCCGTTCCCGATCCGTTCGAAGACCCGCTCGACCAGCTCGGCCGTGGCCCGCTCCCGCCCGAAGTACCATCCCGCGTCCTGCGCGGTGAAGGCCGGCAGACCCCGGTACGGGCACTCGCCGGCCTCTGGTCCCGCCGGGCCGGGCCCCGGGTCGGGAGGGGCCGCCTGAGGGACCATCCGCAGCAGTTCGCCGCCCGCCCGCAGGACGTCGTCGCAGCGCCGGGCGACGTCCACGGTCACGCGCTTCGAGCCGGTCTCGATCTTGCTCAGGTAGCCCTTGCTGTAGTGCGTGCGCCGGGCCAGGTCGGCCAGCGACATGCCCCGTTGCAACCGCAGACGTCTCAGCTGCGCGGGAAACGGCAGGATGCCGGTGTCGTCGGACTCGTGCTGGTGGCCGGTGTTCCGCCGGCCGTCCGGATCCCCCAAGACATCCCCCATGGCAATGCGCGCCCAGGCACCGAGACGGTGGTTCCCAGGCTACAGCGGGGGTCGGACGGCCGGGCGGGCCTTCGGCTTCGTATGAAGAGAACAGGAACGTGCGGAGCCGGGGCGGGCACCGGGGCGCGGATTTGCGGTCGCACCGCCGCAGTGCCGCGGCGACCGGCCGGGCCGCGCGCAGGGGGCGGGGGCGCCGGCCGGGCCGCCGCCGGGAGGCGCGCCCGGGTCCGGCGGGCGGCCGCCGGGGCGGCGCGCGGGCGGCCACCCGTCCGGACCTCCAAATGAGCCCGTTTGCCAGCGGCATGTATCCATCCGCTCACCCGGTGTGGCGGGCGGCCCTGATCACCCATAACTTCGGCATCGTGACGAACCGACAGCTCACGGTCCTCGCATGCATCTCCGTCGTCATGGCCACGGGCCTCGGCGCGGCAGCGCCCTCGGCCGGCGCGGCCCGACACACGGTGCATCCGGGAGAATCGATCCAGGAAGCGGTGGACGCCGCACGGCCGGGAGACACCATCGTCGTGCTCCCCGGCACCTACCACGAGAGCGTGCACATCACGAAGTCCCTGACCCTGCGGGGTTCCGGGCCGACCACCGTGCTCACCCCGCCGGCCGCGCCCCGGCCCGCCCGCGCCGAGAACCCCTGCGCACAGACCGGCAACGGCATCTGCGTCATAGGAGCGGTGGAGAAGACCGTGGGCCGGGTGAGCATCCGCTCGCTGACGCTGACGGGCTTCAGGAAGAGCGGCATCTGGGCCTCGCGCACCGACCGGATGACCGTCGAGCAGGTGACCGCCGAGAAGAACGGCACCTGGGGCATCGCCCAGGAGAGGTCCACGCGGGGTGCGTTCCGCCACAACACCGCCCGCGACAATGCGGAGTCCGGCATCTTCGTCGCCAACACCATCGACCGCGAGGGCGGGGCCACGGACACCCTCGGCGCCGTCGTCCGCGACAACACGCTGACCGGGAACCGCATCGGGGTCACGGTCAGGCGGGTACGGAACCTGTCCGTCAACGACAACGTCCTCACACGCAACTGCGGCGGGATCTTCGTCGTGGGCGACGAGGGCGATCCGGGTGCCGGTGACATGACCATCCGCGGCAACCGGATCCACGAGAACAACAAGTTCTGCCGCGGCAACACCCGCCTGCCCGACATCCAGGGCGTCGGCATCGTCCTCACCGGCGCCGAGGACACGCGCATCCGCGCGAACTCGATCCGCGGCAATGTGGGCGCCTCGCCGCTGTCGGGCGGAATCCTGCTCTTCAAGAGCTTCGTGGGCGCAACGAACACCGACAACGTCATCCAGGACAACGAGGTGCGGGGCAACGAGCCGGCGGACCTGGCCAACCAGGGGACGGGTACCGGCAACCGTTTCGTCGGCAACCGGTGCGAGACCTCCCAGCCCGCGGGGATGTGCTGACCGGTGTTCCCCCGCATCAGGAGAATCGAGGCCGCATGACCACGGCAAGTCCCCCTCCCGCCCCGGCCCCCGCCGGCGTGCCCGCCCCCGCCCCCGCCGGCGTGTCCGCCGACGCGTCCGCCCCCCAGCCGGCGATGCGCCTGCGCGAGCTCGTCTTCGGCGCGGCGATCGCCGCCGCCGTACGGGCGGCCGCCCGCCTCGGCGTCGCCGACGCCCTCGGCGAGTCGCCCGCCACCGCGGACGACCTCGCGGCGGCGGTGAACGCCGCTCCGCAGCCGCTGCACCGGCTGCTCCGCGCCCTCTCCTGCTACGGCATCTTCGCGGAGACACCGGACGGGGCGTTCGTGCACACCGAGATGTCACGGCTGCTGCGCGAGGACGATCCGCACAGCCTGCGCTACATCTCCCTGTGGTGCACCGAGCCCTGGACCTGGCAGGCCTGGCCCCGGCTCGACGAGGCGGTGCGCTCCGGCGGCAGCGTGTTCCACGACCTGTACGGCAAGGGGTTCTTCGACTACCTGCACCAGGACGCGCACGAGTCCGCCCACGTCTTCAACCAGGCCATGACCACCTCCAGCACCCAGTCGGCACTCGACGTGGCGGAACTCCTCGACCTCACCGGGGTCTCGGTGGTCGCGGACATCGGCGGCGGCCAGGGACACGTCCTGGCGAGCCTGCTGGAGAAGCACCCGGCCGTACGGGGCGTCCTGCTCGACCTGCCGGGAGTGGTGGCCAAGGCCGACCGGCGGCTGCGCGACGGCGGACCGCTCGCCGCGCGGACCGACATCGTTCCCGGCGACTGCCGCCACTCCATCCCGGTCAGGGCCGACCTCTACATCATCAAGAACATCCTGGAGTGGGACGACGACAGCACCCGCAGGACCCTGCGGAACGTGATCGAGGCGGCCCGCCCCGGTGCCAGGGTCGTCGTCATCGAGAACCTGGTGGACGACACCCCGTCGATGCGGTTCACCACCGCCATGGACCTGATGCTGCTGCTCAACGTGGGCGGCGCGAAGCACACCAAGGGCAGCCTGCTGACCCGTATGGCGGACGCCGGTCTGGTGGTCGGCGAGGTCCGTCCGGTCAACGCGTACCTGCACGCGTTCGAGTGCACCGTCCCGCTCCGCGGGTGACGGCCGCGGGCGCGCGAACGGCGCCCCCGGGACCGGCAGGGAGCCGGCCCGGGGGCGCCGTGCCGCCTGAGCGCGTCATACCTCGGTCATGAGCGCACTGTTGACGAGGTCCAGGAACTGGCGCGGTGACTTGCACTTGTCCGCGTCGGGGGGCAGGGGCCGGCCGCTGCGGTTCTCCAGCTCCCCCACGATCCCCAGCAGCCCGAGCGAATCGAGCCCCCACTCCTCGAAGTCCGCGTCGGGGCGGGCGGCCATGGCCGCGGGGTCGACGCTCACCCCCGCGCCCTTCTGCATGAGAGCGGCCAGTTCGTCCATGGTCAGTCGAGTCGGTCCAGCGGTCATGACGACCTCTCCTCAGGCTTGCGCCGGCAGACGCCGGTCGGTGATCAGACGCATTTCGGAACGCCACAGGAAGCGCGTCAGCTCGTCGTCGGTCGTGGGGACGCCGTCCTTGGCGCTGTCGAGCAGCCGGGCCAGTACGGCCGCCTTGTGGCTGCCCTCCACGCCCAGCGCCAGCGCGGGCCGGGCGTCGAGCGGGCCGCGCACGTCCAGGAGCCGGACGACGATGTCGTCGCGCTGGAAGACCGTGCTGCTCCGCACGGGGCTCGTGGGGTCGTCCACGGCGGCCTCGTCCTGCCGGGCCAGCAGCCGCGCCAGCGCCGTGCCGCACCCGTTCTTGGCGGGATAGAAGAGCGCGTGCCGCCCGACGTCCGCGGGTTCGGGTCCGCCCGACGCCACGTGGTGGACGGCGGGGAGCGCGGCCCGGGTGAAGAACATGCGGGCGGAGCCGGGGTCGTCGAGGTCCCGGTCCTGCTCCAGGTGCGGGTTGAGCGCTTCCTCCAGCGCCCTGACACCCGGCTGCCGGGCCACGTGGCGCAGCGCCGCCAGGAGATCGCCCTCCACCTCGACGGACCGCACCACGCGGTTGCCGTGCATGAAGAGGGAAGTGCGCCGCAGCCGGGTCTTGTCGTCGACCCGGGCCTGCGGGGAGGCGTACCCGGACAGCAGTTGCGCGACGGTGTGCTCCCTGCCCGGCTTGACCGTGAAGGTGAGGGCGTGGCGTACGACGCCGTCGCCGTGGCGGGGGGCGGAGGCCATCGCGGCGGGCGCCGGATCCGTGCCCGGTGCGGGGGCCTTGCCGGTCTCCCGCAGGACGTTGAACCGCAGCGAGCGGGTGTCGCGCACACAGCCGTGCAGCGGCTGGACCGTGGCGACGTGCTCCTCGCTGTTCAGCCAGGCCAGGAAGGGCGGTGCGCTCTCCCATTCGCTGGTGATGAGCCACTGCGAGGGGTTCTCGATCGACTGGCACAGCTCGTCGCTGATGTGTCCGGGAACGGACGACACCCGCCGGCGCATGTGCTCGTAGACCTCGAGGAACTGGTTCTGAGCCCCGTCGTACAGGTCCAGCAGCAGTACGACCCGAAGCCTCGCGCCGTCGAAGGCGGACTGGGATATCCGTTCCGACAAGGTCGTCATCGTTCACACTCCTTCGGCAAATCGCGGTCGCCACGGGGCGGCACCACCCGAACCGATCGTGGTCCGGTAGTGCCATCGGCGCGAGAGGGGAGTACCAAGCGGGTGAACGGGCGAGGGAACGACCCGCGCACAGGGCATGGAAGAGCCATGAAGGAAAACGTCGACCACCGCGTCCCCGTCCTCATCGTGGGCGGCTCGCTGGTGGGCCTGTGCACCTCGCTGTTTCTGGGCCGGCACGGCATCAGGCACATGCTGGTCGAGAAGCATGCGGGCACCTCGATGCACCCGCGCGGACGCGGCATCAACGTACGGACCATGGAACTGTTCCGCGTCGCCGGTGTGGAAGGCCGGATCCGGCAGGCCGCCTCGGTCCTGGCGGGCAACCACGGCATCCTGCAGGGCGGCTCGCTGACCGGCGAGGACCAGGAGTGGCTGTTCCGGGAGATCGACCCCGGGGGTGCGCTCGCCCGCTTCAGCCCGTCGGCGTGGTGCCTGTGCAGCCAGAACGACATCGAGCCGGTGCTGATGTCCGAGACCCCCGCCCTCGGGGCGGACCTGCGGTTCTCCACCGAGCTCCTCTCCTTCGACTCCGACGACACCGGTGTGACGGCGATCGTCAAGAACCGCGACACCGGGGAGCACAGCACGGTGCGCGCGGACTACCTGGTCGCCGCCGACGGGCCGCGCAGCCCCGTACGGGAGCAGCTCGGCATCGGCCAGAGCGGCCACGGAGACCTGTTCCACAACGTGAGCATCACCTTCCGCTCCCGCGGGCTCGCCGACGTGGTGGGCGACCGGCGCTTCATCGTCTGCTACCTGACGAAACCGGACGCGGACGGGGCCCTGCTGCCCGTCGACAACCGCGAGCGGTGGGTCTTCCACGCGCCGTGGCACCCCGACCGGGGCGAGACGCTGGAGGACTTCACCGACGAGCGCTGCGTCGAGCACATCCGCCGGGCCGTCGGCGATCCCGGCCTGGACGTCGAGGTCACCGGCAAGGCCCCGTGGCACGCCGCCGAGCGCGTCGCCGAACGGTACGGGAGCGGACGCGTCTTCCTCGCCGGGGACTCGGCCCACGAGATGTCCCCGACCGGGGCGTTCGGCTCGAACACCGGGATCCAGGACGCGCACAACCTCGCCTGGAAACTCGCCGCCGTGCTGAACGGCGCCGCCGGACCGCGACTGCTGCAGACCTACGAGGCCGAACGGCTGCCGGTCGCCCGGGCGACGAGCGAACGCGCCTCCGCCCGCTCGGCGGAGCACAGCCACCCGGGATACGAGCCCGAGCCCGACTCGGCCTCCGCCGCGCCCGGCGGCGGACGGCCGGGCGGGGTGCTCTCCGTCGCCATGGGCTACCGCTACACCGTGGGGGCCGTGCTGGGCGCCGATCCGGAGCAGCCCGTCGTGCCCGAGCGGATGCGGCTGTCCGGTGATCCGGGCACGCGCGCCCCGCACATGTGGCTCCACGGATCGGGCGGACGGCAGTCCACGGTCGACCTCTACGAGCGGTCCTTCGTGCTGCTCAGCTCCGAGGGCACGCCCTGGCGGGCCGCCGCCCGGTCCGTCGCCGGGCTGCTCGGTGTGGGCCTGGACGCGTACGCCATCGGCACCAGCCCGGAGGCCGACCTCACCCCTGAGGCGGGCGCCGACTGGGCCGAGGTGCACGGCACGACGAAGACCGGGGCGGTCCTCGTACGCCCGGACGGCTTCGTGGCCTGGCGCACGCCGGAGGCCGTGATCGATCCCGAGTCCGTCCTCCACGAGGTCCTGAGCCTGCTGCTGTACCGGTCCTGAGGCGGCTTGTCGCCACCCCGTGACATCCTCGAAGGATGACGGGCGAATCCGCGCTCCCCGGCGAACGCGACGGCGACGGCGCCGAGCCCGCACCCGCACCCGAGGTGCTGGCGCTGGCCAAGGTCGTGGCGAAGCTGCGCGCGGAGGTCTCCACCCTGGAGGGGGCCGCCTCGACCACGGCCGTCGTGGAGCGGGCCGCCGGCGCGCTGATGGCCCGGGAGGGCCTGTCCGCGGAGGAGGCGTACGAGACGCTCCTGCAGCGGGCCACGCGGCGGGGGCGCACCCTGCTGGAGGAGTGCTGGATCACGCTGGGGCAGGTCCGCTCGCGCACCGCGCCACCCCCGCAGGCCCCCGCACAGACCGGTCCGCCGTCCCAGGAGGCCCTGTCGGCCTTCAGCACCGACCGTTACCTCACCGGCACCGGCCGGAGCGGCGGACACCGGACGATCCTGGCCCGGCTGGCCGACGGCCTGGCCGGAGCGGGCAACCCGCACGAGATCGCCGAGCTGCTGCGGACCGTACTGGGCGACGCCGTGGGCGTGGACGGCGTGATGATCTACGCGGTGGGGCCCGCCGGCAGCCTGAAGCTGGCCGGGCACGCCGGCATCGATCCCGCCCTGGCCGAGCAGTGGCAGCACGTCCCGCCGCTGAGCGGGGTGGCCGCCCTGGAGGCCATCGGCGGCGGACGGGCGCTGTGGCTCGAGGATCCCGCACGCGACGCCACCCGCTACCACCTGATCGGGGACCCGCCCGAGCGGTGGCCGACCCGCGCCTGGCTCCCCGTACCGGGCGACCGGCCGGTGACCGCGGCCGTCGGGTTCCTGCGGACCCGGCCGGACCCCTTCGACACCGGGACCCGCAGCCTGCTGCGCCGTGCCGTCCGGCTGTGCGCGGACTCCCTGCGCTTCATCGGGCGTTCCGGTGCCCCCGGCACGCGGGGCGAGGCCGAGACCGTCCAGCGGATCCTGGACGCGATGTCCGGAACCGCCGTCCTCCTGACCCCCCTGCGCTCGGAGACGGGGGAGGTCCAGGACTACCGGATCGACGCGGCCGCGCCGGGATCGGTCGACGTGGCGGGGCGGCGGGGCAAGGAGCTCGTCGGGCGGCACGTCCTGGAGACCTATCCCACCGTGGCGGGAACGGCCCTGTGGGAGGGCTACCTGGACACGCTGACCACGGGAACGACCTATGAGGGCGAGCCCTTCGTCTACGAGGAGGTCAGCGTCGGGGTCCCCCGGAAGTCCACGTACTCGGTCCGCGCCACGCGCCTGGGCGACCGGCTGGTCGTGTCCTGGATCCGCCACGACTCCCAGGAGCGCGAAAGCCGCCGGCTGGAGGACATGCAGCGGCTCGGCAACCTCGGCTGGGCGGGCTGGAACCTGGCGACGAACACCATCGCCTGGTCCGACCAGGTCTACACGATCTTCGACCGGGACCCCGCCCTGGGGCCCATGCCGCTGGACGAACTGCCCCTGCACCTCGTTCCCGAGGACCTGCCGGTGCTGGGCGCGGCCGTCGAGCTGCTGCTGGTCGAGGGGACCGCCATCGACCAGGCCTTCCGCATCACCACCGCGGACGGCGTACGGCACCTGCGGATCGTCGCGGAGGCGCAGAAGGACGCGGACGGCACACCGGTCGAGGTGCACGGCTTCTTCCAGGACCTCACCGCGCTGCGGGACGCCGAGCTCGCCCTGCGCGAGAGCGAGCGCGCGGTCCTCGTGGAGCGGGGCATGCTCCAGGCCGAACGCGCCCTCGCCGCCCGGCTCCAGAACGCGCTGCTGCCGATCCCCGAGCAGTCCATGGAACTGGCGGGCCTGCGCATCGACGTCGCGTACGTCCCCTCCGAGAGCGGGGTCAACGTCGGGGGCGACTGGTACAGCGCGATCGAACTCCCCGACAGCAGCGCGCTCTTCGTCGTCGGCGACGTCGCCGGGCACGGCCTCGACGCCGTCGCGACCATGGCCCAGCTGCGGTTCACCACCAAGGGCATGACGATCACGGGCTCGGCGCTGCCCGATGTGCTGAGCCGGCTCAACACCCTCCTGCTGCACACCGCTCCGGACAACCACGGGGCCACCGCCACCGTGATCATGGGCGTCTACCGGCCCGAGGACCGCCGCCTGACCTGGGCACGGGCCGGGCACCTGCCCCCGCTGCTGATCCGCGGCGGCGCGGCGCGGTTCCTTCCGCTGCCCGAGGGATGCCTGCTGGGGGCCACCTTCGACTCCGTCTACGTGCAGGAAAGCCTCGACCTGGAACCGGGGGACCACCTGGTGCTCTACACGGACGGCCTGGTCGAGGAGCCGGGGGAGGACATCGGTGTGGGGCTCGCCCGGCTCGCCGAGAGCGCCCGGCGGCTGCTGGAGGCCGGCGGGAGCCCGGCCCTCGCCCGCACCCTGGCCGCGCGGCGCCAGGACCACCGGGACGACATCTGCGTCCTGGACATCCACGTCCCGGACTAGGCGGTGCGGGGGCGGGGGCCGGGGGCGAGAGCGGGCGCAGGCGTCAGGCGCAGGTGCGGGTACCGGTGCAGGTGCCGGGGTCCGTGCCCGTGTCCGTGCCCGGTTCGCCGACGAGGCCGGCGACGTGGTCGGTGACCGTGTCGAGGACGTGCGCCGGGGCCGCGTCGTTGCCCAGGACGAGGAGGCTCAGGGTCAGCCCGTCGGTCATGGCCGCCAGGTAGCGGGCCAGCGCGGGGACGGGCACCCGCAGGGCGAAGCCCATGACCGGGCGGAGCTGCTCGATGAGCTCGGTGTAGGTCTCCGCGTACAGCTCGTACTGGCGTCGGGCCAGGTGTTCGAAGCCCGGCTGGCGCAGGGCGTACTGGGTCAGCTCGTAGGTGAGCATGTGCTCGCCGGGGTGGGCGGCCACGTGCTCCCAGTACGCCTGGAAGCCGGCCCGGACGGTCTCCCGGAGGGTGGCCTTCGGCTGGATCGCCTCCTTCACCACCGCGATGTAATGATCGGTGATCGTCGAGATGACCGACTCCAGCAGGGCCTGCTTGGAGTCGAAGCAGTAGTGGAAGACGCTCAGCGACACGCCCGCCTCGGCGGCGATGGAGCGGGTCGTCGTCCGTGCGACGCCGTCCCGGGTCATCGCGCGGATCGCGGCCTCGGTCAGCTGCCGGCGCCGCTCGGCCGACGGCATCCGTGCCATGGGGGTTTCCTCCGGTCGTGGGGCAAGGCGCCGTGGCCGGCCGCGGCCTGCCGTGACCGGCAGACCGGGCCGGTCACGGCGCCGGGCGTCAGCTGCTGTACACGCCCACTTCGTGGAGGGAATAGCCCCACTGGGTGCCGCGCTGGAGGCCGTGGACCCGGACGTAGCGGGCCGGGGTGGCGGTGAACTGCGCCGTGTCCAGGCCGCCGTCACCGGTGGTCGTGGACCACACGGACTGCCAGTTCGTGCCGTCGGAGGACAGCTCGATGCGGTACGACTTCCCGTACGCGCGCTCCCAGTCGAGGGTGACCCGCTTGACCAGGCCGGGTGTGCCGAGGTCGATGCGCAGCCACTGGTCGTCGCTCCAGTCGCTGGCCCAGCGGGTGCCCGTACTGCCGTCCACGGCGCGGCCCGGCGCGTAGCTCATGAACGGGTTCCACTCGGCGGAGGAGGCCGAGGCGGCGGAGCCCGCGGCGAGGTTCACGCCCGCCTTGTGCTTCTCGGAGCCGCCCCAGGTGGTCAGGTACGACTCGGCGCCCTTGAACAGGTCGTCCACCACGCCCTGGCCGCCGACGATGCGGATGTCCTCGATCCAGTCGGGGACCAGGCCGTAGTGCGAGGCGCCGTCGGTGTTGAGGTCCCACGTCCGTTCGCCGGTGGTCTGCTTGTCGATGACCGAGCCGCCGTCGGTGCTGCGGAAGGGGTAGCGCACCGGGTTGGGGGTGTCGGCGCCGCGGGGACCGGGCCAGCCGCCGACGCCGTTCATGTCCGTTCCGTAGCCGTAGCCCACGTTGTACTTGTCGCGCAGGGCGTCGGTGCGCTTGGCCTCCGCGCTGAAGCCTTCGGCCCCGCCCATGTACTGGGCGATGAAGCCGCCCAGCCGGTACACGCGCTCGGTCCAGTCCAGGTCCATCCAGCTGTGCGAGGAGATCACGCCCGGGTAGGACTCGGACTCCAGGATGTCGAAGGCCTGGCCCGCGGCCTTCACGCTCATGTGGTCGATCTCCAGCATCATCTTGCGCTTCATCATGCCGCGCACCGCGTAGTCGCCGAGCTCGGTCAGGCCACGGGTGTTGCACTGGGCGTCCGCCGCGTACGAGGGGACCGTCACGCCCGCCGGGAGCTGCTTTTGCGCCGAGGGCGCCGCCGCGAGGCCGATGGGGTTGTCGTGCTGGGGGCCCCGGCACTTCTCGGTCTGCCAGAAGGTACCCGTCGACAGGAACTGGCCCACGTTGATCGCCGTGCCGAGCGCCCCCTGGTCGAAGCGGACTCCGCACAGGGCGTTGTCGAACTTGTGGCACAGGAACATGCTGCGCACGCCGAGCCGGTGCAGCTCGTCCAGGCCGCGGTCGATGTCCTGCTTGCTGCACTGGGCGACGTCCAGGATCTGCTTGCAGCCGAACGGTTCGGAGGTCTCCACGCCGAGCACCACGGCCAGCTTGCCCTGCTTGATGACCTCGCGGGCCTGCCCGGAGTCGGTGACGATGCGGAACCAGCCCTTGCCCGGGCCGCCGTACATCGTGTCGATGTAGGCCTGCATCTCGTACGTCTTCTGCGCTTCGAGGCGGATCGCGGTCATCTCGTCGCAACCGCGGTCCTTGAAGAAGTAGACCGAGCAGATCACGCCGTTGGTGACGAGGTCGTTGACGAGGACCCGCTGGCCGCCGCGCCAGGCCCGCTCGACCCAGGCGTAGTAGTTCTGCTGGTGGGTCAGCGAGTCGTGCGCCGGCCAGTCCTTGAAGGTCGGCCAGCCGTCGGGGTCGTGCCTGCCGTCGCCGCCCTTGGTGATGAAGTCGAAGACCGCGAGGGTGCCGTCGGGGTAGTGCTCGGGGCAGTCCTTGAGCGCGTCGGCGATCCCCTGCTCGGAGAACGGCTTGCCGCAGATGAGCCGGCCGCCGAACCCCTCGTTGGACATCAGGTGGTCGTGCGCGTCGACGAAGCCGCGGACGCGGCCCTGCTCGTCGGTCCCCTTGAAGGGCTCGCCCGTGACGTTGATCCCCGAGTCCGGGGCGGGCCGCGCGACCGGGTTCCACCAGCCTGGATCGGCCGAGGAGGTCGCCGCGGGGCCGAGCACCGAAGCCACCACGGCGAGGAGGAGCGAGAGCACCGCGAGGGGCCGATGCCGGTGGTACGGGTGTCCAGTCGTCGTCATCACTCACGTCCTGAATTGTCATGGCCCGCACAAGGGTGTGAGCCAAACGATCGCGACAGCCGCTCGCAGAGTCAAGAGTCCGGGACGCTTGACCTGATGATTCGTCAGAGTGCTGGCGCCGGGCGGGGGTGCGGCAAATCGTCTCACCATGCAGAACGATCTGTCTCATATAGCGGTTCCATGATTAGGGTTGGGGCATGAACGAGCAGTGGATACCCCGTAGTTGGCTGATGCTCGCCCTGGGCACGAGCGGCCAGGCCGCCAGCACCACGGCGCTCTACGGCCTGGCCTACCTGATCCCCGCGTTCCGGACGGAACTCGGGCTCTCGCTGGCCGGCGCCGGCCTGCTCGTCTCCTGCCCGGTCATCGGGATCCTGCTCGGCCTCATCGGCTGGGGGGTGGTCGCCGACCGGTACGGGGAGCGCCTGGCGCTGTCCGCCGGGCTGCTGATAGCGGCCGCGGCCACCGCCGCTGCGGCGGCCGTGCACGGCACCTGGACGCTGGGGGCGCTGCTGGTCCTGGCCGGCGCGGCGGGCTCCTCCGTCAACTCGGCTTCCGGGCGGCTGGTCATCGGCTGGTTCCCGCCCGACCGCCGGGGCATCGCCATGGGGGTCCGCCAGGCCTCCCAGCCGCTGGGCACTGCGGTGGCCGCGGCCGCCTTCCCCCCGCTCGCCCACCACGGCGGCCTCGCCGCGGCCTTCGGGTTCTGCGCCGCGCTGTGCGGCGCCGCGGGCGCCGCGATCGCCCTGTGCGCCGTCGATCCGCCGCGCCCCCGGCGGGCGGCGGGCGCACCGGCCGGCGCGGCGCCGTACCGGGGCGGCTACCTGTGGCGGCTGCACGGCGCCGCCGCGGTGCTGTGCGTGCCGCAGTTCGTGGTCACCGGTTTCGCCCTGCTCTTCCTGACCGAGGTGCGCGGCTGGTCCGCCGCCACCGCCGGAGGCGTACTGGCCGCCGCCAACCTGGCCGGCGCGGGGGTGCGGCTGCTCGCCGGCTGGTGGTCCGACAGCGTGGCGAGCCGGATCCGCCCGATGCGGCTGCTCGCCGCCGTCACCACGGCGGACCTCGTCCTGCTCGCCGCCGGTGCCGCGTGGGACTCCGCGGCCGGTACGGCGGCCCTGCTGCTGGCCTCGGGCCTGACGGTCAGCACCAACGGACTGCACAACACCGCGGTCGCCGAGTACGCCGGACCCCACTGGGCGGGCCGCGCCCTGGGAGTGCACGGGATGGGGCAGCACCTCGCCGTGGTCCTCGTCCCGCCGCTGGCCGGTGCGCTGGTCACCGGACCGGGCTACCCGCTGCTGTTCGCCCTGGCTGCCGTGTTCCCGGCGCTGGCGGCCGTACTGCTCCCGGCGCGCGACGAGACCGCGGACTGGCCGGTACCGGACGGCGGGCGGGCCGCCCCGCGGCCGCCTACCGTCGAGGTATGAGCGGGATCGTCGTGATGTACGAGGTCGAGCAGCCCGACCTGACCGTCCGGCGCGTGCACGCCGCGCCGGCGGCCCCGGGGACCACCTCGGTCCCGGGGCCGAGGACCCTGTGCGGCAAGGACACCTTCGCCATGCAGACGGCCCCGGCGCCGCCCTCCACCGACCCCGGTGCCCCGTGGTACCCCCCGCAGCAGGCGGACCTGAGGTGCCCCGCCTGCGACGACGCCGTCTAGTGCCGTGACCGCAGGTCCGCGACCCCGCGCCCCCGCGTTTGCGCGGCACTGCGCGGCGGGGCAGGGTCGAGGGGAGGCGGCCGTCCGGAGGAAGGTCCCACCATGCCCATCGCCACCGTGAACCCCACGACCGGCCAGACGCTGCGCACCTTCGACCCGCTCGACGCGGCCGGCGTCGAACGGTGTCTCGCGGACGCCGCCGCGGCGGCGGCCACGTACCGTCGCACGTCCTTCGCAGAACGCGGCGAACTCCTGACCCGTGCGGCCGCGCTCCTCGAGGCGGAGACCGAGGACATCGCGCGGACCATGACCACGGAGATGGGCAAGCCGCTGGCGGCGGCCCGCGCCGAGGCCGCCAAATGCGCGAAGGCCATGCGCTGGTACGCGGCCCGGGCCGAGTCCCTCCTCGCCGACGAGGAGCCCGACGCCGCCGACGTGCGCGACGCCGGAGCGGCCGCCGTCCGGGTGTCCTACCGCCCCATCGGGGTGATCCTCGCGGTCATGCCGTGGAACTTCCCCCTCTGGCAGGTCGTCCGGTTCGCCGCGCCGGCCCTGATGGCCGGCAACGTGGGGCTGCTCAAGCACGCCTCGAACGTGCCCCAGACCGCGCTCTACCTCGGCGAGCTCTTCCACCGGGCCGGGTTCCCCCGCGGCTGCTTCCAGACCCTGCTCATCGGCTCCGCGGCCGTGGAGGACGTACTGCGCGACCCGAGGGTGGCCGCGGCCACCCTGACGGGCAGTGAGCCCGCCGGGCGCGCGGTCGCGTCCGTCGCCGGGGACGAGGTCAAGAAGACGGTCCTGGAGCTCGGCGGCAGCGACCCGTTCATCGTCATGCCCTCCGCCGACATCGACCGGGCCGCCCGCACCGCGGTGACCGCACGCGTGCAGAACAACGGGCAGTCCTGCATCGCCGCCAAGCGCTTCATCGTCCACACCGACGTCCACGACGAGTTCGCCGAGCGCTTCACGGCCGGGATGCAGGCGCTCACGGTGGGCGACCCGATGGAGGACTCGACCGACGTCGGACCGCTGGCCACCGAGGCCGGCCGGGGCGACCTCGAACAGCTCGTGGACGACGCCGTACGCCACGGCGCGACGGTCCTGTGCGGCGGCCGGCGCCCGCCCCGGTACGCGAACGGCTGGTTCTACGAACCCACGGTGCTCAGCGGCGTCACCCCCGCCATGCGCATCGACCAGGAGGAGGCCTTCGGGCCCGTGGCCACCCTGTACCGGGTCGGGAGCCTGGACGAGGCCGTCGAACGGGCCAACGACACCCCCTTCGGGCTCAGTTCGAACCTCTGGACGCGCAGCGAGGAGGACGTCGAGCGCGTCGCGCGCGACCTGGAGGCCGGCGGTGTCTTCGTCAACGGCATGACCGCCTCGCACCCGGCCCTGCCCTTCGGCGGCGTCAAGCGGTCCGGGTACGGGCGCGAGCTGTCGGGCCACGGAATCCGGGAGTTCTGCAACATCACCACGGTCTGGCGGGCGGCGGAGCAGGACTGAGCCGCGCGCGGCCGGGTCAGCCGCGCGCGGCCCGGGTCGCCCGCCCTAGGGGGTGTCTGACGGAGGTCCGCGGCGTCGCGGTGCCCGGCACGCACTCTCGCCGCACCGGCCGAAAGCCCAAGTACGTCCAGTACGAGGGCA